>NZ_JBLZRT010000218.1:0-18263 GCF_048564745.1 Microcystis sp. | reverse complement strand
AAACCTTTGTAGCACAAGGCTTTCAAGACTCGGTTAACAATCTGTAATATTCCTTGTTGACACCCTTACTGACAAAGAAAAAACTGAAATCAAGTCACGATAAGGGTTGGAGTGCTTACTGACAAAATTGTTAAGAAAGATACCCACAAGGGATAGCTTGATAAGGGGGGTGTCTGACAACTTTTAACGCCTACCTACTTAACAGTGTTCGCAGTAGGGGGAAGATTGTTATTAAAAGCTTGTCAACCAACCTATTTACCGCCAGAGTGGATGGTATTGATGATGGTGGCGATCCTCGTTAAGTTGGGGCTTTTCTAAGGGTGTTCTGGTGGAATAGGTCTAGCGGCAAGGGATTTTCTCAATTTTTTAGGAGCGTGTCAACCGTTATACTCCGGGAGGATGGGCGACTGTGACATAATTGGTGACTAGGTACGGTAAGAGTCGCTAGTGAACCCCGTTAGCCTTGGAGACTTCCTTGCTAGACACCATTTCCACCCTATCCCCAAAACTAACAGCGATCGAAACCACGGGAAATCCTCTCCCGAAAGTTGCCACCTGTTCCTCTACCTGTCGTTACTGTCGGTTTTATAAGTTTCAGGGGAGAGGAAATGGCTATTGTCAACGCTTGGGAGTCCCTGTTCACAGTCATTGGCGCGCCTGTCCTTTAATTTGTCCACCTTTTGCCCCTTCTTGGGAAAGGTCGGAAAATGGGTAATTCTAAATAGTTATCTGGATTTTACAGCCTGTATCGAGCAATTTTTCCCCATCCCGCTCCCTGCGAGGATGGGGTTTTAATCGAAACCGATGCTTTCCACTCCACCGCTATCGGGACTGGTGGCGACAAAATAGAGAATTCCCGACCCGAGACAAGCGATCGCTATACTAAAGCAAATAATCCAGACTTGAGCGGGTTCGTAGCTATTACTATCGATCGCCCGCCGGATGAGAAAATATCGGCGCGTGGCGATGACAACGGTTAATAATCCCACCATAGCGAAGACAAAACCCAACAACCAACCTAGTCCTAGAGATGACAAAGATGCTGTCCGTAAACGCAAAATGACTAGACCAAAACCCATCAAAGCGATGGAAGCACGCATCCAAGACAGATAGGTACGTTCGTTGGCCGAATGATCTCGCCAGTAATCAGGGTTAAATTTCTGCTTTGTCTTTCGGGATTTAAACAGCATAGAGGAGTTCCTCGCAGTGAAGTTCAATAAAATTAAGTATTCTTTCTTCTGGTTTTAATAAATTGTTTTTATCATCTGGTCATTAAGGATTCTTAAGTCTTCTTCAAGCCACTTTTTCGCTTATCTTTAACCAATTCAAGGGACTTGAGCAGATTATCATCCATAAATAGGGGGAGTTTACCGTCCCATCTTTCGATCGCTTTGTTCTGTAAAACTTCCGGACTTAAGGAATCTTGGAGAATGCGATGAGCTGCCGCCTCTCCCTTGGCCAGATTGATTTTTACTTCCGATTCTTTCAAGGCTTTCAACACCATAAAACCGGCTTTTTTAGCTTCCTGTTCGGCAATTTGTTTGGCTTCCACCGCATCGGTAAAGCGATCGGAAAAATTGACATGAACCAAAGAAATATCATCAACACCGATATGATAATTTTTCAGTCTTTCGCTCAAACGAATATCTACTTCTCCTTTCACCTCCTCCCGTTTAGTAATTAATTCTTCGGCGGTATATTTAGCCATAACTGCCTTAAGAATTTCCTCCACTGCTGGATCGATCACTCGTTCGATGACAGCCGCTTCATCGCCAATTTGTTGAAAAATAGTATTAACTTCTGATGCTAAAATATGCCAATTCAGGGCCACATCTGTGAATACTTCCTGTAAGTCTTTGGAGGAAGCTTCGGCCGCTATCTGTTGTTTTTGGATTCTCACACTTAGTTTTTTCACCGTGTTAACAACCGGAATAATCCCGTGAATGCCCTCATTAAGTATCTGATCTTGCACCTGTCCAAAAACCATTAAAACCCCTCTTTCTCCCGCATTGACAATCACGAAGGGATTAAAAATAATCGCCAAGATTAATAACAAAAAAAAGATATTACTGGGTCTAGATAAAAGACGAATTTTGAGCATTTTAATTGAGAATAGAGATGGTTGACAGTATAAGTTTACATATAAATAAAAGGGCTGATTTTATCTATTTTAAGAATTTTAGCAACTAGAAAATAAAGGTAAACTTGTCCTATATTATTTAGATGAAGTCAGATTTATTCTCGTCCATTCTCTCCCTTCTGGCTGGCAAAATATCGAGAAATACTTGTCTATTTGTAGTTACCATAGTCGCCGATTAAATGTTTTATTAATCATGAATTAAAACGATCATCTCATTAGTTTTAATCAGAAAGTTGACTAAAAAAGCATTTATCTATCCAAGAAAGCGTCCGAGATTATCCAGAAGCAATTATAACAAAATTTCCTTTGTCTTAAATGGTACATTCTCATTACCCCAGTCTAGCTGTTTTCCTTTGTAGCAATTACCTTAACACAATCTAATTTCGGCATAAAAGATATTTTGTATAAAGGATATCTCGATAAATTGACTCCCAGAAGATGGCGATGATAGAAAAATACAGTAAGCAGATAAGCCCACTGTAACCATTCCATCCCCTAAGGAGGTCATTTAATCACCCCTTGTCCTTGATCGCACAGATCGAGGAATTTATCCTTTATTTCCCTCCCTGAACGCCCATGTCTGACCGTTACCGTTTCGAGACGCTGCAAGTACACGCCGGCCAGGAACCTGCCCCCGGAACTAACGCCCGCGCCGTTCCCATCTATCAAACCACCTCCTACGTTTTCAACGATGCCGACCACGGGGCGCGACTGTTTGCCCTAGAAGAGTTCGGTAACATCTACACCAGGATCATGAACCCGACCACCGATGTCTTCGAGAAGCGGATCGCCGCTTTAGAAGGGGGTGCGGCGGCCCTGGCCACCTCTAGCGGTCAGGCGGCGCAATTTCTAGCGATCGCTAATATTGCCGGTGCGGGGGATAATATCGTTTCCACTAGCTACCTCTACGGCGGAACCTATAATCAGTTCAAAGTCTCCCTACCGCGTTTAGGAATAAATGTCAAGTTCGTCGATGGCGATGAGGCCGAAGCTTTTCGAGCGGCGATCGATGATCGCACTAAAGCTTTATATGTAGAGACGATCGGCAATCCCCGATTTAATATTCCTGATTTTGCCGCCCTGGCCCATATCGCCCACGAGAAGGGCATTCCCCTGATCGTCGATAATACCTTCGGCTGCGGCGGCTATCTCTGTCGCCCGATCGAACAGGGGGCCGATATCGTGGTGCAATCGGCCACCAAATGGATCGGCGGTCACGGCACTTCCATCGGCGGAGTAATCGTCGATTCGGGTAAATTCGACTGGGGAAACGGCAAATTTCCCCAGTTTACCGAACCCGCGCCGGGTTATCACGGGTTGAATTTCTACGAGGTATTCGGACCGTCCGGCCCTTTGGGCAATATCGCCTTTATTATCCGGGCCCGGGTGGAGGGATTGCGGGATTTCGGACCCGCCTTGAGTCCGTTTAACGCATTTTTACTGCTACAGGGATTGGAAACCCTCTCCCTACGGGTCGATCGTCATGTATCCAACGCCTTGGCCCTGGCGAACTGGCTCAAAGAACAGCCACAGGTGCAATGGGTGGACTATCCCGGATTACCGGAACATCCTTACCACGAACGGGCGAAGAAGTACCTAAAACACGGCTTCGGCGGGGTTTTAGCCTTCGGGATTCGGGGCGGTTTCGAGGCCGGGCGGAATTTTATCAACCGGGTGAAACTAGCTAGTCATCTCGCCAATGTGGGGGACGCAAAAACCCTGGTTATCCATCCCGCCTCGACGACTCACCAGCAGTTAAACGAGGAAGAACAGCGATCGGCGGGAGTAACGCCCGAATTAATTCGCGTTTCCGTGGGTTTGGAACATATTGACGATATTATCGAGGATTTCCAGCAAACTTTCCAGAGTTTATAAGCCACCACCCCGCCCATGGATCGCCTAGACTTGATCTCCCCGGAAACCCGTTTCTATTCCCCACCGCATCCTTTTGTTCTCGAATCGGGGGCGGTTCTCGAAAGGGTGCGGATCGCCTATCGAACCTGGGGAATTTTGAATAACAAGCGGGATAACGGGGTTATTGTCTGTCATGCCTTCACGGGATGGGCCGACGTGGAAGCTTGGTGGGAACCTTTGTTAGGAACCGGACGCGTTCTCGATCCGACCCGGGATTTTATTGTCTGTAGCAATATTCTCGGCAGTTGCTACGGGACAACCGGCCCCACTTCGATCGATCCCCGTACCGGTAAACCCTACGGCCCGACTTTCCCGGAGATTACCGTCCGGGATATGGTTCACCTACAACGGCTGTTGGTGGACGCATTGGGGATCGAGTCTTTGCGATTGGTGATCGGGGGTTCTTTGGGAGGAATGCAGGTTTTGGAGTGGGCGCTACTGTACCCGGAGAGGACGCGATCGATCGCTGTGATTGCGGCTTCGGGACGACATTCGGCCTGGTGTATCGCACTAGGAGAAGCTCAAAGGGGAGCGATCTATGCCGATCCCCATTGGCAAGGGGGAAATTATGCGCTCGATCGCCCTCCGGCCCGGGGTTTATCGGCAGCCCGGATGATGGCGATGACTACCTACCGATCGCACGCCAGTTTCGAGTCCCGTTTCGGCCGGGAGTACGGGGAGGGGGGAGAGTTCACGATCGCCCGCTATTTAGAATATCAGGGGAAAAAGTTAGTCGAACGTTTTGACGCTAATGCTTATATCACCTTAAGTAGGGCGATGGATCGTCATGATGTCACCCGGACGGGAAAAAGTTACGAATCGGTTTTACAGTCGATTCAACAACCGACGGCGATCGTGGCGATCGATTCGGATCTTCTTTATCCTCCCGTAGAACAAGAGGAATTGGCGAAATATATCCCCAATTCTGAATTATTCTGGCTGCGATCGCCGCACGGTCACGATGCGTTTTTAATGGATGGTGATATGGATGCGTTGAATGATCTTCTCGTGACTTTCGGGAATGGATGAGCAACGGGAAATAGTCGCGGGTTGGGGATGGTCGGGGTAGAGAGCGATCGGCATTGCTGCGCTGGAGGCGATCGGGATGTTTGAGAGGAAATCTTGTTAAAATTAGAGAAAGGAAGTTTGCTTTAATCGTTCGTATTAACTCCCCGAACTCGTTCAATGGAATTTAAAAGTATCAAAGAGTTTCGTGAATATCTCCGTCGTTATAACTCTAACTCGTTTGTAGAAGTTGGTACAAGTGTATGTTGGCAAGAATGGCAAAATGGGGGACCTCGAATATCGCGTCTAGGACGGGTAAAAAAAAATTCCAGACGAAATTATGCTTTACGCTTGATCTTGCTTGCGAGTGCAGGAAATCCTTACGGTAATCAAGCGATTACTTTTCAAGAATTTGAAAGTCTCATTGATGTCTTGTTCAATTTTGCTAATCATACCATTTCAGATAAAACCCTCCTAGATACGGAAGCAGAATATACCTTTAATTATTTACATACTTGGGAGCAAGATAATTACAAAACTGTTCGTAACTGGAAATTGCTTCTAAGTGATATTTTCACCAAAGAACTAATACGCAAAAATGGAGGCGATCTTTTCTCAACGCGTCAGGCAGTTTTTCAAAATTCTGGATTTTGGACCCCCCTTGCTCTTGTACAACTTGCTCGTGTACAACGAACTATGAAGGTTTTTGAAATTCTAAATTCTATAGACTTAAATACTATAAATTTTTTTGAATCCTCCACTAAATTAAATCATGAATTTTATTTTGTTCAGTTTATGTCTAGCATCGGATGTTTTTTGAAAACGAGATTTCGAGGTGTACTAGATTTTAAAAAAAGTATACATTTTGATGACGAACTGAAATCTAAAGGTTATACCGAAGAAAATCTAAGGATTTTTGTTCGTTTAAATAGTCGAGTTTTTAGTTCGAGTGATCGTGACTCATTCTGTAATATAGTTACAGAAAGGTTAAATAATACAAGTGAAGTCTATCATCCTTTCTTTTATAATTCTTTTCTCGATTATCCTTTTATTGATCTGGGTCAAGATAAATATTGTTTGCCAGACGCGTGTTCATTAATGGAATCTTCTTGGAATATAACATGTAAGCATCTTCCATCTAATAAGATTTTGGATCAAGCTTTTGAACAATATCTCGCTAACGTTTTATTACCTATAATCGCACCTAACTGTTTTGAAAAGATTAGAGAGGTTGAAAATCCACAAAGCTCTCACGACAAAAGGGCTGATTTTCTAATTACTCTACCTAATGTTTATATTATTATTGAATGCAAAAATTCTTTAATGTCTTCCGATACAAGCGTATGTTTTAATCCCAAAGGATTGGCGAGTTTGTGGGGAAGAATTCATGGTGCTACAGAACAAATATCATCAACTATTGAAGCTCTTAAACTAAAAGATAAACCTGTGATCCCACTAATTCTTACATTTTATGATGCACTACTAGCATCTAATGTCTTTGAATCGATAGTTAAATCTACAGATTATTGCGATCATTTGAATCTTTCTATGCCTCCTATTGTTCGATCTTTACATGAGTTCGAGGATCGGATATATGATAGAAGCCTAGAAAATTGGGCGGAATCAATGTTACCTAAACAAAGTAATTCTTCAATTAAGCCTGATAATCAAGGACATAATTATAGACATTTAAAGGACATAATTATAGACATTTAAAGGACTTTTATTAATAGGCTTTTATGCTTTGAATTTATATTTTCTGTTGTTTATTGCGACGATTTTTGGTCACGAGATCGGGAAAATGACTTAAATCCTCGATCGAATGCGGTGCGGGATAAATTTCTCCCGGTTCGGCCGTCACCCGATCGAGATAAATTTGAAAGGCCCTCTCGTCCTCTCTATGTTCGAGAATATAACTCCGTAGTTCCTCGCGACTCATCGATTCAAACTCGCGTTTTATCATACATACCTCCAATCGCCATTTTTAAAAATAATAATTTCTTGCTCTTCCCCAGCGAGAAAAAAGATATTTCCCGTTCTTTCGTCAATCGGAACAATATTAACGGGCAAATACATCTTCGTTGCCCAATAACTTAAAATAAAACAGGTTAGCTGTTGCGCGGCAGTAGGAATGGGCTTGTACTCCTCTGGTCTTCCGTTATCCAGTGTAGCGCAAGACCGACGGGGCGATCGATCGCTTGCCGGGTTAAATCTGATAATCCATCACGAAAACCACCTTACCACCCCGTGCGTTGGCACTTAAGGCCGCGGTCATCTTCTTCGGGTAGGGTAGATTGAGATTATTCATTAACTGAATAAAATCCTCGCGATTGCGGCCGGCGAAACGGGGATTCCAGCGCTTTTCCTCACCGATCGAGGAGACCGTTCTTCCCAGATAATCGTGACAGGGATAAACAAGCGTATCATCGGGGAGGGTGAATAACTTCTCCGTTACCGTCTTGTAGAGGACTTCCGGCGAACCGTTCTGAAAATCGGTACGACCGCAACCGCGAATTAAGAGTGCATCCCCCGTTAATAGGCGTTTTTCATCGATGAGATAGGCTATATGACTATCGGTGTGGCCCGGAGTAGCGATCGCTTTTAGCTGCTGACCTGCCACGATCCAGATGTCGCCATCGCGCACATAACCATCGATATCGCTCACTTCGGCGTTTTCGGGAACGAGGATAGAACAGTTGGTTAACTCCCGTAATCGGTGCGCTCCGGTGATATGGTCGGCGTGGACATGGGTTTCCATCGTGTAGCCTAGAGTTAACCCCAACTGCCAAAGAATCTGCCGATCGCGATCAACCTGTTCGAGGACCGGATCGATTAAAATCGCTTCCCCCGTAGCCGAATCAGCGATCAGATAGGTGTAGGTACTCGATTCCCTATCGAAAAGCTGGCGGAAAATCGGCGCTGCCGGCCGGAATGCGATCGAGTAGGCCGCGGGGAGAGAAATTCTCTCTTTCAGCGATCGCAACAAATCCCGGGCCAGTTCGGCCGCCTGTAAACGCAGTTCGGGAATGGCGGTGGTTTCCCAGAGATCGCCTTTGCGGGGATTTCCCAAAGTGTAGAGGGTTGGCGATGCCGTACCGTCCGGCCTGAGAATCGCCCCGTTGTCGGCGGTTTCGATACCACAATTCAAAGGATGGGAACGGATTAACCCCCGTTGGCGAAGATGAACGACGAGGGGATCGGTTATGGTCCTGTAATCGTTACTCGCGCCGGTACAGTTAATGATTCGATCGACGGTTAGGTTTAACAGGTTTCCCGTCCCCCGTTGACGGATAGTAACCTCTACACAGCCGTTTTTAACCTCAGCAGTTTCAATTCTTCCCCCATGATAGGTTAATTGTCCCGATTCTACAGCCTCATCGAGGATACCGGCGATCTCGTCGGCGACGCGATGGCGAAGAACCTCCCAATAGGCTTTCAGGTGGCGTAGAAATCTGGCGCGTTCCGCTATCGGCAGACAATGCCATAGACCTTGAGATATCGGACGTAAGGCGTTTAAAACGGCCCGCCAGTCGTGACCTTGACTCTCTGCGGTTTTTACCTCCGCGCGAATCCGCCCTAGGAGTCTCCGCGTGGTCTGGGGCGCGGTTTCGAGGGTGAGGAACGGGGGATAGGGATCGGTGGGTCGGTGCGTTCGGGGAATCAGGCCATGACGGGAAACCGCGTGGATTTTGCCCGTGAATCCCCTTTGTGCCAGGGAAACCACCATATCCACCATCGTTAACCCCGTACCGACGAGCAGAATCGTCCCGTCGGGTTTTAGATCGGCGAGTGTGTCCGTCTCCCAAGCGTCGCGGAGATAGAGGGAATTGAGAGACGCGAGGGGTTGGGGAACCGTTGCGGGAAAATTGCCCAGCGCCAGAACTACTTTAGCGGCGCTGATTTTCTTGCCTCCTTTGAGGGTAATCGTCGCCTTTTCCCCGTCGAGTACCAGATCGATCGCCGCATCGGTAAATGTCTCCAGACGGTGATCGGCAATGGCGTTGTTCCGCGCTTCTTCTAGGATCGATCGGATGTATTTGCCGTACACTAGACGCGGGACGAAACTGGCCGGATCGATCGATCGATAGCCGTTATCCCCTAACCAGTGGAGGAAATGTTCGGGATCGTCCTCGAAGGCGCTCATTTTGCCCGCAGGAATATTGAGCAGGTGGCCGCTGTCTCGCGTTCCGTAGGCGATCCCCGTACCGAGGGGTTTTCGGCGCTCGATCAGGGCGATCGATAATGGAGTCCCCGTGTCGCGTAACAGGTTCGCTGTCACCAGGGAACCACTAAATCCTCCCCCGATAATGGCGATGTCGAAAGTTGCAGAAAATTGATTCCGGTCAATGTAGCTCATAGATAACTATCGGGGAGGGAATTAGGGGTATGGTAAGGGTTAAAGAGTTAGTATTACTTGGTCTAAGTAAGTAGTTATAATTAAATTGAAGATAGATTTTGTCTCTGATCCCCCCTGCCCCCCTTGATAAGGGGGGTGCCGATAGGCGGGGGGATCCCCCCTGCCCCCCTTGATAAGGGGGGTGTCTGACAACTTTTAACACCTACCTACTTAGCTGAAAGATAATTTTTAGGCATTCTTGGTTAAGACATTAAAAATAAACGATAGGATTTGCTGTCAATTAAGATATAAATTCCTAGAATAATATAGATAAAAGGACTAATTTTATGTCCGTAGTTTGTAACCACTTTAGCTATCCTGGGATGGGTAATCAAAAAATAGGCTAGGACGCACCAAATCCCCATCATGAGATAAAAAATTATCATGATAATTAAGACGTGCATCGGGGAATTATTGGCAAAAAGAGAGGTATAGATACCAATATTATCACCGCCATTAGCCACGGTCACGGCAGCAACGTAATAGGTTTGGGAGGGAAAACGAGGAAAAAAGGAGCGATTTTTAGAATAATTAACATCTTCTCTTACTTCTTGAATATAATCCTCATTTTCCCTTGACAAAAGTTGTTTAATGCCGATAATTAGAGGGATAAATCCTAATAGACCAATCCATTCTTTAGAAACCAGTAACCCAAATAGTAAACCGAGGGAACTAGCTAGGAGAATCAGGGTAAAACCGAGGTATTGACCAACAATCAGGTGTCGAGGTCGAAAATTAGCATTAAGTCGCGAGAAAAACAACATTAGCACCATCAGATCATCAAGATTTGTGGCCACAAAACTCGTCACGCTAGTAATTAAAAGGGCTACTAACCAATTCATAGATTGAAAAAAGAGATAATTCTTCCCATTCTAAATCTCGTAGTGCCAGATTTCCTCCTCTCGTAAAAGAAGACGATGGACGGGAAGACGTTCCACGGCCCCCTGTTGTTCAAGATGATTAAGTGCGCGGGTAATTGTGACTCTAGTAGTTCCTAATAAGTCAGCGATATCCTGATGAGTTAGACGCACATCAATTAATTGTCCAGTACCAGTTTGTTTACCAAATTGATTGCCTAACCATGACAGTAATTTCAAGACCATAACATCAGTACGTTTGTAGCTACGAATAATACTTAGTTCTTGTGCTTGCTGAAGATGAGACAGCAGAATTTCTGCCATTTGATAACTCTCAAGTGCGGAAAAGGAAACTGCTTGCACAGGAGTGATGCACTCAACTTGATAGGGATTGACTCTCTCTAGGGTTTTGCCAACAAAATTGCCAGGTCCCCACAATCCCAAGACGATTAGGGTTCCATCTTCTAACCAAGTGGAGGTTTTTACGACTCCACTCTCGATTTTCCAGAAATTAGGGTTTCTAAGGGGCAAAATCGCCCGATTATCAAAGTGCCAGCGATGGGGGGTTGGTGGTTGATAGGTAAGCGTCATGATTGGTAATTAATTTTGATTAGGTACTTAGCTAGTCAAAAGCACAAGGTGGTCGATAAAGAAGCTTCTTAGACGATTTAGGGCGTTTTGCGAAGATTTTGGGGTAAAAACGATAATTACCCCAAAAAAGACTGATTTTATGCCCTTGCAAGCCCTATTTATTTCGGGGTGCTAGTTTTTTCCAGTTCCGTGGTGGCCGAGGAGATCAGTTCTTGCCAAGCTCGATCGCTTTCCTGTAGAGTTTGTTTAACCGCGTCGATGGTCTTTTCCACGCGAGTTTTTAGGAAAGGGGAAGCATTGTCTTTGAGTCGTTCGGTGTCGTCGGCTAAGATATCGATCGTCTCGGAGGTATTAACGAGGCTATTTTCTAGGGTAATAAGGTTGTTTTGCAGGGTTTCACTGAGTTTAGCCCCGGATTTGGTCAATTTTTTCGTCAATTTACTCACTTTTTCCCCTAGATCGTCAATATTGTCCGCTAAGTCCTCTAGGTTGTCCTGTTGAGCTTCGATAATCTTCTTGTCGAGAGAAGGAGCGGCCAGTTGAGCATTTAGGTCATCGATAGCCGATTTTGCCGCTTGGATGGCTTTTTCATAGGTAATTTGGGCATCTTCCAGAATTTTTGGGCTAGAAACCTCATTTTTTTTCTTGACTGGTTCCACCACAGTGCCACCCGTTGCTGTTGCACGGTCAATGACGGCCAACTGTTCGGGGAGTAGCGGCAAGGCGATCGCATTTCCCCTTCCCCCTAGGAGCAAAGTGACAGTTAAGAGGAAAATCAGCAGCCGGAAAACTTGATTTTTGAGGCTTTGAAAGCTCTTATTTCGGTTGATCATAGTTGGATTTTCTCCTGTTCAGAAAAGTGTTTACTCGATCTAAATGTTATCATATAAAATATTTATTTGTTATTTATTTAAAAGAAATTTCATAAATAATTTATCATATTTTTTGATCGATAAATTGCCAGCAAAAACATAAGCTTTTCAAGCCAAAAAATAGTAAAGAAAAGCTTTTACTCTCTCAATATAAATATAAATTAAATTTTTATAACTTCTTTCATTAATGAGACGCTGAATTATCCGATGAGTCTATTTCTTGATTGATCCGAGATATTTTCTTACGACCTTTAATATATTTGGCTAAGGGTTGTTTTTTCTTCAGTCGTTTAATGCCACTTAAAGTGCAGAGAGTAAAAAAAGTTCCCACCAGAACCATCTGCCATAAACCGCAACCAGAAGCCGCGCCTAATCCTGCCGCTAACCAGATAGTCGCCGCCGAAGTCAAACCTTTCACTTGTACCTTATTTAGTTCCCGATGGGATTGTTGTAGGATGATTCCCGCCCCTAAAAAACCGACACCAGAAGCGACCCCTTGAATAGTGCGACTGAGGGCATTAGAAGACGCATAACCCACATCTCCTTCCGCTTGTAGGGGAATCATCACGAACATGGCAGCTCCGAGACTAACGATGATAAAAGTTCTCAATCCAGCAGGACGACCGCCTCGCTGTCGGTTATAACCAATCAGACAGCCGACGGCCATAGCCATACTGAGCCGAAAAATAATCGTTTGCCAATCTTCCGAGTCAAAAAACATTGCTTAACCCATCAAATGAGATAAAAACTTCGCCTAACCAATCAAAGCCTTTTCCAGATCCCGCTTTAAATCGTTCCTATTCTCGATCCCGATCGATAATCGTAGTAAAGCTGGTGTTATAGGTGGAAGTGGAATAAATGGGAACCGTTACCGCCCCATGGCTAGAGTCTGGTTCTTGCCCCCCATGAATCGCCCTCGTTGCAAATTCCATCAATTTACTGTCCTATTAGTCGATATCTTCGAGGTCTTTAAACAGGGCCGTGCTGAGGTAACGTTCCCCAAAACTAGGCTGAATCATGACGATTAATTTATCTTCGTTTTCGGGTCTTTTGCCCACTTGAATCGCCGCCCATAAAGCAGCCCCGGCCGAGATGCCCGATAGTAGTCCCTCCTGACGAGCTAACCGTCGCGCGTAGGCGAAAGCGTCCGTATCATCGACGATAATCACCTCATCGATTAATTCCGGTCGGAAAATTGCCGGGATAAAACCGGCCCCGATGCCTTGGATTTTGTGCGGTCCGGGTGGTCCTCCCGATAACACGGGACTATTAGAGGGTTCAACTGCGATCGCTTGAAATTGGGGACGACGGGGTTTAATGGTTTCGGCAATACCGGTAATGGTTCCCCCGGTTCCCACGCCACCGATAACGATATCTACCAGGCCGTCGGTATCGGCCCAGATTTCCTCGGCGGTGGTTTCTCGGTGAATTTTCGGGTTAGCCTGGTTGCGGAACTGTTGCAAACTATAGGCGTTGGGGATATTTTCGACTATTTCCTCGGCCCGGGCGATCGCTCCTTTCATGCCTTGGCTACCCGGGGTTAATTCTAATTGCGCCCCGTAAGCTTTTAACATCGCCCGTCGTTCTAAACTCATGGTTTCGGGCATAGTCAGCACTAAGCGATAGCCTTTGGCCGCCGCCACCATGGCCAGGGCGATGCCAGTATTGCCGGAAGTGGGTTCCACCAGAATTGTTTTATCGGGGTGAATTAGTCCGGCAGCTTCCGCGTCCTCCACCATACTGACACCGATGCGATCTTTAACCGAGGCGGCGGGGTTCATACTTTCCAGTTTGACGACGATGCGGGCTTTTACTCCCTCTGCTACTGGGATTCGATTCAGTTGAACTAGGGGGGTTCGTCCTACCAATTGGGTGATGTCTCTTGCGATCGGCATAATCCCACTTGCTTTATACTTGTTGGCTATTTTTGATTATATATGTATTTAAGATGTTTTACAATACTTTTTAAGTCGGAGTACACTGCAAAATGCTGGTGTTGGCACCTCTGATCACAACGTCGGCGGGGATTATCCCTGTCGATTTTTTTGCCTTGCCACTTTTTTTGTATATCGAAGCACAATCGGTAAAATCATCTTGGGAAATTTCTCTTAATTTAGTTAACTATTATTAGTATATAAAAGCACATTTGTTTAAATAACTTAAAGGAATTATTAGAGAGATGAAAAGAGCGATACTTTTTCTTAGTATAGGGTTACACATTTAAGAAAGTTTTCTGAGATTTATCCTAAAAAATTATTTTTTTGCTGCTTTTTTAGGAAATAATTTTTAATAAATAAAGGTGTAAATATGGTCTATAAAATAATTCATGGCAAAAACGAAGTATGTCTGGAAGCGCCTATCAACGCTAAATTCAATTAACAAGAATTGTTCCTCGATATACAAAAAAATCTGGCCAAGGGAGAGTAAATTTTTTTCAAGGACGATAGTATAGTCCCAAGAAAAAAACTCCTAGATACTTTATCGGAAAAAATAAAGAAAAGCCAGAGAAATCAACCTCGATATTTTGCCGAAACCAATCATCATTATAGGAGATGAAAACTATGGTGTTAGATGCCTTTGCCAAAGTCGTTTCTCAGGCCGATACCCGGGGGGAATACCTGAGCGAGAATCAAGTCAATGCCCTAATTGCCTTCGTCAAAGATGGTAATAAACGCGTGGATGTGGTCAATCGTCTTTCCAGTAATTCTTCTGCGATCGTTACCGATGCCGCGCGTAGTTTGTTTTCAGAACAGCCCGTTTTAGTTGCCCCCGGTGGCAACGCCTATACAAACCGTCGTGCGGCCGCCTGCTTGCGGGATTTGGAAATTATCCTGCGCTACGTTACCTATGCCACCTTCACCGGCGATGCCAGCATCCTCGATGATCGCGCCTTGAACGGTCTCCGGGAAACCTACGTCGCCCTGGGGGTTCCGGGAGCTTCTGTTGCGGCCGGAATTCTCAAACTCAAGGACGCTTCCCTTGCCCTAGCGGCCGATCCCAACGGGATCACTCGCGGAGATTGCAGTTCTTTACTAGCAGAAGTCGCTTCTTACTTCGATCGAGCGGCGGCGGCAGTTTCCTGATGCTGTGACTTTCTTCTCTCAATCCGATTAAACTTTTGTAGGAGCAATTCCATCGATGACCAAGACACCTTTAACCGAAGCGGTGGCTACTGCCGATTCCCAAGGCCGTTTTCTCAGCAGTGCTGAATTACAAGTAGCCTTCGGTCGTTTCCGTCAGGCCGCCATCACCCTAGAAGGGGTAAAAATCCTCGCCCAAAAAGCCCCCAGTTTAGCCCAAGAAGCAGCCAACGCTGTCTATCAAAAATTTCCCTACACCACCCAACTCCAGGGGCCGAACTATGCCTACGATGAGCGGGGGAAATCCAAGTGCGTTCGCGATATCGGCTACTATATCCGAATTATCACCTATGCCCTCGTGGTAGGGGGTACAGGCCCGATCGATGAATATCTAGTCGCCGGTTTGAGTGAAATTAATAGTGCCTTTGAGCTATCTCCTAGTTGGTATATCGAAGCCTTAAAATACATCAAAACCAATCACGGATTAAGTGGGGATGCTGCTGTAGAAGCTAATTCCTACATTGATTATGTGATCAACGCCCTTAGCTAATTTACGTCAACTTCACGTCAACATAAGCTCAAATCTCCTAAATTCACCTCGGGATGAGCGCCGAGGTTTTTTTGCGTCCGTCTAACTTAGGGCTTGCTGAAAAAGTTTTTCGGTGGTGGCAGGGTGTGGGCTTCGGCCGTGAGCTCAGCCGAACGGGTGTGGGGTGTGGGGTGTGGGGTGTGGGCTTCGGCCGTGAGCTCAGCCGAACGGGTGTGGGGAAGTGGGGTTTTATCGATTTTCAGGTGGTCAACTACCTAATTTTCAGGGAAAAAGTACCTGAATTTTCCCCCCAATCACTCCAATGGTCGGCAATTTTTGAGAGAAAAAAAGTCTAAAAACCTTATCCAACAAGATTTTTAGATTTATTCAGCAAACCCTAACTTAGCCATCCTCGGGAACCTACCCTAACAAAAAAACCATCTTGGGCAAGATGGTTAAACACAACGAGTATAAACCGAGAAACTTGACTTTAGACTGCTTTTTCTGGCCCGGTAGCGACGGGCAGATCTGTGGTACTGTACTCTGTCCAAGAACCCTCATAAATTCGCACCTTGGGATAACCGAGCAGATGTTTGAGGACAACATACTGTAAAGTCGCTTCCCGTCCCGTACTGCAACTGACGATAATATTATCGGAGGGCTTGATGTTGCGTTGGGCAAGAATCTTCCTGATTTCGTCTAAAGATTTCAATTTATGGGGATTTTTCAGGGATTCATCGGGATTATTCGCTTCCGTAAAAGTCGGCCAGGGTATATTTTTCGCCCCCGGAATATGACCATTTCTCAGCCAGATATCCTGTTTCCCCTGAAAAAGTTCTTCCGGTCTAGGATCGATAAAAACCACATCGGGTTTGCCGATCAATTTCTCTACTTCTGCTAAATTTACCCGAATCGAGGGATTATCACGGACAGTAAAGCTCCCGGGTTGATATTTAGGGAATTCTTTAGTTACCTTTTGTTCAGAACCCTTATAACCCTTAAAACCACCATCTAAGACGGCCACATCTCGGAACCCCGATCGCTCTAGTAAATAGGCGACCATGGTTGCCCCCAAGACATCGCGACCATCGGAATATACTACCACTCGATCGCCATTATTGATTCCTGCGGCGGCAAAGAGACTGCCAATTTTATCCTCTTGCCAATATTGAACCGGCAAAAATCCGTTTGGACCACGAAAATTATTGTCGGCTATATTCACCGCTTTTGGTAAATGACCGGTGATATATTCCAAAGGATTAATCCGCACATCGAGAATTTTTAACTTCGGATCGTTGAGATTTTGTGCCACCCACGCCGGCGATACAAAGTCTATCTTAGTCTCAGATTTGGACGTGGCCATCAGGGGCGATGACGGTGCTAAGGTAAAGGTTAAAATGCACAGAAGAACTAAAGTGAGAAAAGCAAGGGGACGGCTTTGAAACCGTCCCAGGGATAGACCCTTCCCTCGTGGCAGTTTTGATTTCATGATTCAGTGTCAGCGACGAATATCAAACGATAATTACTATAGGGCTTTGATTAGCTTTCTCCAAAAATTTAGGTATAACGTGATATTTTTTTGGGGCAGCAAGTCGATCAACTAATTATTAGTTTCCTCTTGGGTGTTGATCGCCTTGGGTGTCTTTAATAACTGTTGCCACCAGAGATGAACTAGGAGGGACCAAGCGAGCGCTAAAAGCCAAGAGGCAAGGATATCACTAGGAAAGTGAACTCCTAAATAAAGACGAGTCCAAGCAATAACCAAGAGGAAGGGAATCCCCAGTAAAACTACCCCTAAAAACCAGTGCGTTCTCCAAGATAGGATCAGTAAAGAAACGACTAACAGGGAACTAAATAAAGCATGGCCGCTAGGGAAGGAAAAATCGTGGGGTAAGGGATAAAATAACTCCCAAAACTGTGGGCGATTCCGACGAAAAAGCATCTTGAGGTTATAACTAATTGCCCAACCTCCCGCCATGGTCACAAGGAGATAAGCGAACCCATACCAGTATTTTTTTAGGGCAAAAATCAGCAGTAAAATTGTTAGTATCGGGGCCACTCCCCAATAAGTGCCTAATCCCGTTAGTTTTATGGCCAAAAAGTTTAGGTTTAAATTAGCAGTTTGATGAATAGATAGCAGCATCGATTTTTCCCAAGCAAATCCTTGGGGATGCTGGTCAATAGCGATCGCTAAATCCGTAAAACTTAGCGATGTTAACAAGATGGCTAAGAAAAATAAGCTATTGTTTAAGTAGGTTTTGGGAATCACGGGGAAAAAGTGGCGATCGATGATAACAGGGGCATTTCTAATACCTGAAAATGAATTAGTCCCAGAATAACTAATGTATAGGCAGTCGAGGAAAGTAATCCATTTCTTAATTCTTTTTGCCAATTGCGTTCTTCTTTCTCTCCACCGATTAATTCTTTCGTTCCGAACTGCATCAGCAAAATTCCCACCAGATTAGATAACCAATAACCAACCATGGCCGCTGGTAGAAAAAAATCGGCGTGCAAGCAAGCAATTAAACGACCGAAACCGTAGGCGATCGGCAGATTAAAAATTAGATCGTTCCACCAACACAGGGGCGATAATAAGTAACCAATCAATACCAAGCTTCCGTTTTTTATTTTGTCAAGTAGATACATCTTTTTTTTAGTTACTAACTATCAGTTTTGTTTTTTTTGCCATCAGCTATCTAAGTAAGTAGCTGTTGAAAATTGTCAGATACCCCCCTTATTAAGCTGTCCTTTAGTCACATCTTTCTTAACATTTCAAACCTTTGTAGCACAAGGCTTTCAAGACTCGGTTAACAATTTGTAATATTCCTTGTTGACACCCTTACTGACAAAGAAAAAACTGAAATCAAGTCAGGATAAGG
>NZ_JBLZRT010000217.1:0-3088 GCF_048564745.1 Microcystis sp. | reverse complement strand
CCATTTCTCCATTTTTTTGCTTACCTCCACCTTGATTCCTTCTTTCAAAACTATACCTATCAATCGTTTCCCCTTTTTTTAAGTTTCTTCTCTTTTTGTTAAGAAAGATCCGACTAATGGATAGCTTGATAAGGGGGGTGCCGATAGGCGGGGGGATCTGAAAGTTTTTAATACCCACCTACTTAAATCTTTATGAAAAACCAAGCCCTAGCTGGAAAGCCAGTGATAGGATTTGCCGGAGTCTTTATTTTAGTCTGAGGAAATTAAATCAAGTTCATGGAAAAAATGTTACCAGTGAACAGCAATCGGACAAAATAACTGATATATTAAAATATATGGTTGCCCAATCTCTAGCAGATATTCAAACAGCGATCGCTGTTTGAGAAAAATCTCTGGATTAGCCAACAAATAAAGATAGTTTACTGAAAATTTGCCAACAATTCACGCCCTTATAGACAACTTGATCGCTGCCCCCCTTATTAAGGGGGGATTAAGGGGGGATCAAGGGGGGATTAAGGGGGGATTAATTGCCCACCTCAAGGTTGGGGTAGCCCAATTAAATCCCACCTCGTTATTATTCTGCTCTACCCATGACTAACTCTTTATATATCAGCACGACGGCAACGGGAAGCGGTAAAGCGTTAGTAGCTTTAGGAATTATTGACTTAATTCTCCGCAAAACTAATAAAGTTGCTTTTTTCCAGCCAATTGTTCTCGACTGTTCCGAAGGTCATCGGGACGAAGACATTGACTTAATCCTCAATTATTTTAAATTAGAACAAACCTACGAAGAAGCCTTCGGGTTATGTTACGAAGAAGTTAAGGATTTATTGGTACAACAAAAATTTGATGAAATCATTGAAAGAATTATCAAAAAGTTTAAAAACTTAGAAAATAAATATGATTTTATCCTTTGTGAAGGTTCCGATTATCTGCAAGAAAATTCCGCCTTTGAATTTGAACTAAATACAGAAATCGCCAAAAATCTCGGCCATCCCATCTTAATATTAGGTAATGCCCACAATCGCAGTATCGAAGATGCCCTTAGTCCGATCCTGATTTCCTGCGACACCTACCAGGATAAAGGTTGTACGGTGATTGGGATTATTATCAACCAAGCTGAAGAGGAAAAAATAGAGGAATTACGGAAAACCCTGACTAAAATTTTTCCTCCCCAAGAATATGCCCTAGGAGTGATTCCCCACAATGCCAAACTGAGCAGCCCGCGAGTGGCAGAAATCGCCCAACAATTGCAGGCAAAAGTTCTCTACGGACAGCAAAGATTAGATAGTTTAGCTAGTAACTTTCTGGTGGTGGCCATGCAGATGCAAAATGCCCTAGAGCGGTTAAAAGAAGATAGTTTAATTATCACCCCTTGGGATCGCGGCGATGTGATTATCGGGATGTTACAGGCCCACCAATCGGCCAATTATCCCCAATTAGCTGGTATAGTCTTAACAGCAGGTCATAGTCTCAATCCTTCGATCGCCCGTTTAATTGAAGGTTTGCCCGATCCCTTGCCGATTCTCTCCGTCACCACCGATACCTACACCACGGCCGAACGCATCCACGATGTGCGAACCACCCTGACCTCGACGGACTACGATAAAATTAACCTCAGTCTGCAGCTTTTTCACAGTAACATCAATCTCGATCGCCTAGAAGCGCAAATTCGCACTTTGCGGACCCAGGGGATTACCCCGAAGATGTTCACCTATAATCTCGTACAACAGGCCAAAGCGCAAAAACGTCACATCGTTTTGGCCGAAGGGACTGAACCGCGCATCCTCCAGGCAGCCACAGTTTTAATCGAACAGGATATCGTCGATTTAACCCTCTTGGGACAACCAGACGAGATTGCAATGGTGATTAAAAAACATGGTATCACTCTCGATCTCGATCGCCTGCAAATTATTGACCCCGTGGCTAGTCCCCATTTTGAAAGCTATGTGCAGACCCTCTACGAAGCGAGAAAAGCCAAGGGAATGAATCTCGACATGGCCCGGGATTATGCACAGGATGTCTCCTATTTTGGCACTTTAATGGTGTATCAGGGCGATGCTGATGGTATGGTATCGGGGGCAGTGCATACCACTCAACACACGATTCGGCCTGCACTCCAGATTATCAAAACTAAGCCCGATTGTGCGATCGTCTCCTCGGTCTTTTTTATGTGTCTAGAGGATCGAGTCTTGGTTTATGGGGATTGTGCCGTGAATCCCGACCCTAGCGCCGAGGAATTAGCCGAAATCGCCCTATCTTCTGCTGAAACTGCCCAAAAATTCGGAATTGAACCGCGAATCGCCCTGCTTTCCTATTCTTCGGGTCAATCGGGCCAGGGAGAAGACGTGGAAAAAGTACGACAGGCGACCAAAATCGCTAGGGAAAAACGCCCCGATTTGAAGCTAGAAGGGCCGATTCAGTACGATGCGGCCGTGGATAAGGAAGTAGCCGCCCAAAAAATGCCGGGGTCAGAGGTAGCGGGCCAAGCGACGGTGTTTATTTTTCCTGACCTGAATACAGGTAATAATACTTATAAAGCCGTGCAGCGGGAAACGAAAGCTTTAGCGATTGGTCCAATCCTACAGGGATTAAAAAAACCCGTCAATGATCTCAGTCGCGGTTGTACCGTTCCCGATATTATCAATACGGTGGTAATCACGGCAATTCAATCCCAATCTTTTTGAGTTATCAGTTAGAAAACGGGTTTCTCAAAAAAACCCTTTTTCTGGAATATGCTTATACCATTTCTCTAAATGAAAACTACACATCGAATTTAAGTCACCCTTTTTAAGGGGGATTTAGGGGGATTAAACTTCTGTAGTCAGACTTTGGAGAATTGGTATTATTTCCTCCCGACCGGGCCAGAGCGGGAATCAAAACTATCTCAATGGAGCGAGATGAATCGCGACCAGAATAAAACTAACGCGGTAGCGTTTCCACTTTCGGGGAGTTTTGGTTCTCGACGTATTTTTTTAGTTGTTCGACAGTAACGTCGCCACAACTAGCCACGAAATAAGCTCCCGCCCAAAAATAGGGTTTGTTGTCGAAATACTTTGCCGCCAAATCCGGAAATTCTTGTCTAATT
>NZ_JBLZRT010000216.1:0-18302 GCF_048564745.1 Microcystis sp. | reverse complement strand
TCCACCTAGGGCCATGAAGGCGCAGGGGAAGAGTAGTAAACCAGACCAACCGATGAAGACGAAACGGTCTCTTTTGAGCCAGTCATCGAGAGCATCAAACAGCCCTCTTTCTGGGGCGCGTCCGACAGCAATGGTCATGGGTATTTTTCCTCTTGCTTAACTGAAATCACGGGCAAGATTTCTTAACTTTTTTGAGTCTGGGATTACTCCCATTGTCTTATAAGATGGCGCGATCGATTGACTGGATTAGCTTAACTAAACTAGCTGCGATCGCTCGTTAATCCTCACAAACTGTAAAAGATTAACGTTTCTTAAACTAGCACAAGCTAGACAATAATTTCGAGTTCGGTAAGACTTTGGTTTCTTGTAGCCTCTATCTACCTTTAACTATTATTAGCAAAAAATTACAAATCTATACAACTTGACTCATAATTGATTTTTTATACACACAAAAGTTTTTTTGTCAATGAGTATTTATATTCATTTTTTTAATTGATCGCCACTCCCAATCCTCGAGGGGTTGTTCTAGCAATTGACAATCAAAGCAATCCTCGGCGGCGGTTTTCAGGGTAGCGATAATTGTCTCTAGGGTCAAATCTGGGGCTAAATTCAGCTTTTGAGGGGTAGCACTGGCGAAAACTCGCTCAAACAGCGAATTATCTTGCTCTAGCACCATGGAACCATGTTGGAGAACATAGCAACCCCGTTGCAGTTGGGCGCTCCCAATAAATTTATTTCCCCAATTATCGACTAAATCCGCACCGGTAGCTGTACCGAAACAGTTAGCAGAATGGATATATCCCCGGCCGGCAGCACCGTAGGACAATTCTAGACCGAGATTTTGCCAGCCTGTGATTAAAAATTGACAGATTTGAAGGTAAACTTCCCTAACATTCCCCTTCATCCCCGAATTTACCACCATATAAGTCAAATCCCCCTGATGTAGTACGGCCCGGCCACCAGTAGGACGACGAACTAGGGAGATTTTTTGACCTTGCCAAGTCAAATTACGCCAAAAATCGGGATATTGCCGTTGATGATAGCCCAAGGAAATGGCCGGGGGCGACCATTGATAAAAACGCAAAGTCGGGGGATGATGACCACAACGGTGTTGCTCTAGTAACCAAGAATCGATCGCCATTTGTAGCTCTGCCGATGAGATAATTGGAGGGATATAACGCCAAATTTTAGCTGCCACCAAAGGATTCTCGTAACATTTCATCATTATTATCTGCTACCGTCGCCACGAGAGTAATTGCTCGCGAAATCTCCCCAGGAGACAAATCGGCCACAGTACGCTGAGAAATCACCACCACCTGATCATTCATAATGGCAAAATGAGATTCAAAGGTTTCGGCACAATTCATCGCTAATAACTTGCGGGTTAATCCCAATTCATCCTTAACGGGTAATTTGAGGACAGAAGACCACACCGTGAGAAAATCATCATCGCTTTCCCCAGTTAACTGCACAAACACCTCAACGCTACCATACTGAAACTTCCACAGATAACCTTTTTCTGTATGTTGTACCATAGCAGTATCATTCTGCTGCAGAGTAGAAATAACCGTTTCAATCATTTCTTGATGACTGCTCGTACTAGCCAGAAATTCATCGGTCATTGACTCTATTGCTTCTGAAGTCGCTAAACTTTCTGTGGTCATAAAAATTCCCTAAACTCGATCGATCACAATCTTATCCCAAGAGAAAAGAAAAAAAGACATTCGGGTTGGTGGTTGGGGGTATTAGTGGAAATTTCCCCATCTCCCCACTTCCCCATCTCCAATTACTCAAAATTTTGTGAAGCATTTGAGTAAACACCTGACTTGATCGATGACAATGGCTCTATCCCGTTCTAGCTGTCAATAATTATGCAAAGTCTTTTTCAACGTTCCCTAACTGAGACCAATTCTGGGGAAGAAGATATCCGTAGTCGTATTCTACAGGCCGCTTTACGTTTATTTGCCGCTAAGGGTTATGAAGGAACCACGACTAAAGACCTAGCAGGAAAAGCAAATGTGGCAGAAGGAACTTTATTTCGTTATTTTCCCAACAAAAAGGCGATTTTAATCGAAGTGGCCACTAGGGGATGGGTGGATATT
This sequence comes from Microcystis sp., assembly GCF_048564745.1. Classification (NCBI taxonomy): domain Bacteria; kingdom Bacillati; phylum Cyanobacteriota; class Cyanophyceae; order Chroococcales; family Microcystaceae; genus Microcystis; species Microcystis sp. The sequence goes on along the minus strand of NZ_JBLZRT010000216.1, from coordinate 16,200 downwards.
CTCACCGACTTGCTGACGGAATTGAGCGAAATGGGCAGTTATAAAGCGGTAGCGCAGGTGATGCGGCGTAGGGTGTTGAGAATGCGAGAAAATAGCGATTTATTGCGAGTTTGTTTTATAGAGGCCCAATTTCATCCCGAATTAAAAGAGCGAATTCAATCGGAGGTAATTGCTAAAATGACCGATGTGGCCGAGGCTTTTTTTCAAACAGCGATTGATCGTGGTATCTATCGTCCCATGAATCCGAAAATTGTGGCGCAGGTTTTTCTAGGAATGTTCGCAATTGCTGGTTTTTCCAGTGAAACTATTTTAGATAGTAATGCTTCCCCCTTCGCTTTACAAGAAATGGCCGAAGGTATTGCCGAAATTTTTCTGAATGGAGTATTAGTTAAAGAAGTTTAATTATTGCCTATTTGCCATTCCTTCCCCGACGATTAACTTTAATCTTGTCCAACTACTGATGATTTCCGGGGGATACTTGAGACACAAAGGACAGAAAGTTTTTTCGCTATCATCGTAGTGGGCTAAAATGTCGGCAATAGTCAGGCCAGAACTAAGTAATTCTCGGATAAATTCAACAGGATAACGCTATCCTCTAAGGCACGGTTTGCCGTGACATATATTTAAGTTTTTTTGCCATCGCTAATTCAGTTGCCTGTCATCGTCAGTTAATAAACTACTCCCATCTGCTACTTTGTCCTTAGCTGCTATATTAACTGGTTAAACCGTGTTTTAGGGCAAAACGTACCAATTCCGTGCGACTATTAGTACCAGTCTTGCTAAATAAGCGACTGACGTATTTTTCTACGTTTCTGACGCTGGTTTCTAGACGACTGGCAATTTCTTTATTCATCAATCCCTCCGCTACTAGATCTAAAACACTTTGTTCCCGGGGGGTAAGATCAATTTTAATTGGGGGGGGAGTAGTAGTAAAAGTGTTCTGTTGTCCCACCTGCTGTTTTAATTCCCGGATATCTCGGGCAATTTCTTCTAATCTAGCGTTTTCGCTGGTGGCTTGCAAGGATTGACGACGGCGCTCGATTAAAGACTTGATTAATGCTTCTAATTCTTCGGGATCGAAAGGCTTGGATAAATAAGCATCACAACCGGCATTATAACCCTGAATGCGATCGCTTGTCATCCCCCTAGCGGTGAGAAAAACCACGGGAATTGTCTGAAAACGAGCATCTTCGCGCAATTTCTTGAGAAACTGATAGCCATCCACCTGCGGCATCATAATATCGGAGATAACTAATTCCGGAATTTCTTGATTGAGTAAATCCCAGGCTTCGTTAGCATTACTAGCAGTTCTTACCTCGAAGTCATCCCCGTACTGTAGATATGCTTGCACAGATTCACGAACCCCCGGTTCGTCATCCACTAACAAAACTTTCGCAGGTGTGTCCATGAATTTCTCGCAGCGATCGAATATTGTCCGAATCCTATCTTATCAGCTATCAGGAGTCAGTAGTCAGGAGGCAAAAGACAGGAGGTTATTTTCATTTATTCTTCCCACTTCCCTATCTCCCCACTTCCCTATCTCCCCACTTCATAATTCATAATTCATAATTCATAATTCCCCACTCCCCACTCCCCAGATCATCCTCAAGATAGTGACGGTGAGTTAAACTAGCAGATAGAACTAAAAAGTTACAAAAATCACACAATGATTTTATAATCCTTTCACCATTCTTAACAAATCCCGTGACCATTCTCTGCTGGCTCGATCGCATTAGTGCTTCTGATCGCCCCCTGGTGGGGGAAAAAGCTTTTATTGCCAGTGAATTACACCAGCGAGGATACCCAATTATCAGGGGATTTGCCATTTTTAACCGCATTTTTGCGGAATTTTTGGAAACTATCAACAATGCTGACTCGTTTCTGACTGATTTTCCGCAATCTTCCCTCTATTTAGACGTAGATAACGCCAAAGCTCTGCAATTAGTTGCGCGAGAGAGTCGGCGGGCCATTTTACAAGCGGAAATTCCTCCTCTCTGGTTAGAAGAACTAGAGGCGGCCGTGGCACAATTATCCATGGCTACCCTAGTATGGCGCTTTTCCCTACCAGCTAATCTGGCTCGGCGAACTCTCGGTTTATTTTCCGCCCCCATCAGTGGAATTAAAGCAGATAATCTAGAAAATGCTCTAAAACAAGCTTGGGCGGAGTTATTCACCGCCAGAAGTCTATTTTATTGGCGAAAAATGGGAATTGGTTTAGAAAACATTCAATTATCTTTACTGGTACAACCGTTATTACCGGCCAATTGTGCGGGAAATGTGCTGATTAATGAGGATAACTGGCAAATTCAGGCGGTTTGGGGATTAGGACACAGTTTAGTTAATGGAGAAGTGGCACCGGATACCTATATTATCGATCGCTCCGGTCAATTACACAGTCGGCAATTAGGCAATAAATCCCGCGCTTATTATCTCAATAGTGACAGTAATCTGCTTGTACCACAATTATTAGCACCCAGTTTACAGGAAAGCTACTGTTTAGATAATTTCGCCCTCGATCGCCTTTGTCAACTGGTTCAATCTCTACTGGCGGAAAAACCCACCTTAACCAGCATAGAATGGCTGATGATGCTGGATGGTCAAATTTATATTCTCAACTGTCACAGTCAGGAAATCACCCCCACTACCTCCAATTATCCCTTAAGAGGATTAGGGGCATCCCCGGGGTTGGCATCGGGAGTGGCAAAAGTGATCAGCAATTTCGACTCCCCAGAGGCAAATTTTCAGGATTGCATTTTGGTTACTACTAATTTACCTCCGAAAAAACTGCCCCATTTACGCCAAATTCGAGCAATGATCACGGAACAGGGGGGATTAACTAGCCATGGAGCCATCTTAGCCCGGGAATTAGCCATTCCTGCCATTGTCGGGGTGAAAAATGCCACGGAAATTATCCGCTCAGGCGAGATAATTTTAGTAGATGGTACGAGGGGAATTATTTCTCTAGCATCTCAGGAAAAGATTTCCTTACCCCCACCACCACCCAGAGAAACCGACGGGACGGCAATTGCTACCCGTTTGATGGTTAATCTCAGTCAAACTGAAAGTATTGCCGGAATCCGAGAACTGCCTATTGATGGGATCGGTTTATTGCGCTCAGAATGGATGATTCTAGAGTTACTTTCTCAGCGCAATCTAGAAGAATGGTTAACACCAGAGCATCAAGAAGCATTGATCGAGAGATTAAGTGATTTAATCGCACAATTTGCCCTTAGTATCCAGCCTAAGCCTTTATTTTACCGTTCTTTTGATGCTCAACATTCGGCTCAAGACAGTCGGGGAACCCATAATTATATATTAGATCCGACTCTATTCGATCTAGAATTGCAAGCTTTACGACGGGTACAAACCACCGGCGCCACCAATATTAATTTACTGCTTCCCTTTGTCCGCGGGGTTGAGGAATTTATTTTCTGCCGGCAACGGGTACAATCAGCTTTACTCACTCAAGTCCCTTCTTTCCAATTGGGGATAATGGTGGAAGTACCGGGGGTAATCTTTCAATTGAGGGATTATGTGCAAGCGGGCGTACAATTGATCGCTATTGGTACTAATGATTTAACTCAATTACTTTTAGGTAGCGATCGAGAACATTTCTCAGAATATTTTAACGCCCGTCATCCCGCAGTCAGGGCAGCTTTAAAACAAGTTATCACTCAAGCAAAAGTTTTACAGATTCCCTGTTCCGTTTGCGGCATGGCTATCGTCCAGTATCCTGAAATTATCGATGATTTGATTGCTTGGGGTGTGACTTCTCTTTCGGTGGATACAGAAGCAGTTTTAGCCACTAGAGAGGCAATTGTTCGGGCAGAAAGAAGGTTTTTATTGGAAAATAGCAGATAACTTCCGAACTACCCCACTTCCCCATTACCCCACTTCCCCACTTCCTAATTCATACTTTGTGCTTTTTGTCAAAAAAACTTTTTTTTTGCAATAAAACTACACAAAAAAAAGATCATCGTTGTGGGTAAAATTGACTCATTTACCTGTCTTAGTTAGGATTACCTTCTAAGTGTGGCAAGGGTTTCAACCGTTGCTGCCCAAAAAAGCATAGAGTAACCCAATATGAAATTCAGTAAAATCGCTGTAACCATTGTAACATCGTTATTAAATAAAAATCTTTCTCAATTAATCCTTAAGAATTTGTAAATATTGCGAAATGTTAATTTAAATATTCTCAAGTTTTTGCAGTCAATGAATAATTTTTGCTTATCTTTGAGCAACATTGGGTTAGAAGTCAGTTATCAGTTATCAGTTATCAGTTCACTGAGAAAACTCCCCACACCCCACACCCGTTCGGCTGAGCTCACGGCCGAAGCCTACACCCTACACCCTACACCCCACACCCCACACCCTGTCCCCTAATGCCTAGAGAATTTCAATAATTCCTTGAGTGCCATCGAGACGAATTAATTGACCATCTTTTAACAATTTCATGGCATTATGCACATCCATAACCGCCGGAATTCCGTATTCTCTGGCAATAATAGCACCATGGGATAATTGTCCCCCCACCTCGGCAATAATGCCCACAGCCCGGGATAATAAAGGGGACCATCCTGAGTCAGTATAGGGAATAACGAGAATAGTATTAGGGGCAATTTCTAGATTTTGTAAGGTGTGCATAATTTTGACTCGTCCCTCCACTGTCCCCCCACTAGCGGCAATTCCCTGTAAGCGTTTTTTTGTAGTTAAATTTGAGACTAAAAATTCTCTTTTTGGGGGTTGTCCATAAACGATATAGGGAATATCGGTTAATTGGGAGTTTTCTTGGAATTGTTGGCGACGCTGACGGATAATCTGGTTAAGATTGGCGATTTTATTATTCTGACCTAACTGGGTAACTTCTGAGTAATTTAGATAAAATATATCTCCAGTCTCCGATAATATTTGCTGCTGTAACCAGAGGGTTTCTAAAGCGAGAAAATGCCAGCGTAGGTGAGCTAAAAGACGGGAGTAAATTTCAGTCACTTGGTTTTTGATATTTAACCTTTTTTGGACAGTATGGGAAGATTTGACTTTTTTATGGCTATTATTGCCCGGACTATCTAAGGGTAGTTGTAGCAGATATTGGGGATTTTCTCGCCATCTCGGTATCGAAATATCAGTCCCCACTTCGCTTAAATAACCGTAGGTTTCTAACCAGAGGGAAAAAGCCGAGTCAAAATCTCGATCAAGAGTATTTTTTCTCAGTTCAGATAGCGATCGCATTGAGGCTATTTCTGGTGCTTGGGAGTTATCCAATCTCTCAAAAGGTACTTGCGAAATACTGCGACGCAAGGCGAAGCTAAGAGGGGCAAGAATACTATAATAGGTGGCTTTTTTTAAGACGGTTAAAATTTCTTCAATTTGCTCTAAAATCTCCCCTGAAGATAAAGCTTCTAGGGAAGTAGCGTTAATTTTTTCGAGCGTCGGGATAAAATAGGTTTTTTGATCTTGGCTAAAGTCTTTTTCTAACTGTAATTCCCGTCCTAAAAGTTTTAATAAACCGGGGGAATTAGCCAAAGTTGCCGTTAAAGGTGGTTTGGTAAACTTTGCCCCTTTGGTCAGGAATTCTAAGCTTTCTGGAGGTAATCCCATGCGACGGAAAATGGTTCCTAACAAAGAAGCATTAAAATAGGCTCTTTGATAGTGTAAAGTCGCTGTTTCATTGAAGTCCAAATCGAGAGCTTTTTTGTCTAAAACTAACCGAAAAATATCTCCCCAAACTCCACAGGTTAAGGGGCGATTAATTGACCAAGGCAAAGGACGAATCACCCCGGGGATAACTTCAGCCGCGATTTTTCTTGTCCAAATTGGCTGTAAATTAGTGATAGGACGGCACTGTAATAACCATAATTTTCGTCCGTCATGAGTCCATTCTATATCTTGGGGAATGCCATGTTCAAGGTTTTCTAATTGCCGACAAAGATTAGCTACCTGTTGAATAATAGCAGGGGGAATATCTCCCGCTCCGATGATGATATTTTCTTCTAAATTAACTCGATAACTTTCGGGGGTGATTCTTCCCGATACAACTCTGGTGGCATCTCCGGGTAAAGCTTCAATAACCACATCTAAACTGAGAGGATTAATCGGATCGCGACTGAAGGCAACTCCCGAAAAAACTCCTCGAATTTGTTCTTGAATTAACACAGCCATGGCCGTGTTTTCTTGACCTCGATCGAGTCGATAATTAACGGCATTAGGACTATTATAGGAGGTTTGGCAACTTAAAATCGCCGCCGCTAAATTTTCTTGATCGACGACGTTAAGAATTGTGGTATATTGTCCCGCAGATGAAGCGGTTTCACTATCTTCTCCAATAGCGGAAGATCGCACGACTAAGGGATGATCAATATCAGGATTAAGAGATTCTATTAACGGTTGTGGATCATCCCCCGGTGGTAAAACCCAACCCCTAGGGATGGGATAACCGGCACGCTTAAGATAGGCTAAAGTGGCGGCTTTTTGTCCCACTTTTGAAGCTACCAGATTGTCATCAAGAGTTTGGATCGATCGATCTCCACGAAAAAAACGAAACATAGTTTTTGATTCATTGTTAACACTTGCTTCAGGTAAGTCTAAATCGTCGGCGATTTTTTGAAAAATTGCCCCTAATAGACAGGCTAAAGCAATGGCAGTTATAATATAACCTGAATCGTGGGGACGGCGCAAGGTGAGAATTAAAGCTAATAAAAATAATCCTACCAATCTCCCCGTAGATTTTTCTCGAAAAATAGTAAAGCTAATCCCACTAATGATTGAGGTGAGAAAAACAGCAACAAAATCATGAACGATTAATCCCCAGAAAACATTAGTAGTTCCTGCACCTTTTCCTAACCAATAGCGCCCCACGACTAAAGCAATTAAAGCTAATAATTCCCAAGTGGAGCCGGTGGGAAAAAATAAACGGGTTAGGAAAATAACGATAATTCCCTTGGCTGCTTCCGAAATTACCGCCAAAATTCCCGCTAATTTACCCCCATGGTAAAAAGCGGCAGTTACACCGATATTACCAGTACCTAATTGGGATAATTTACGTCCAGTTACTAGATAATTTATCCAATCGATCAGAGGCAATCCCCCGATTATAGGACAGACTAAAAAAATAAATAGGGAACCCCAAATTTCTATCATTTAAAATGCGTCTTAGTTTACGATCTTTTCTTAGTAATGACCTTGAGAACATGAACACGAAAGCGATAAAAGAAATTGAGATTAATAGCTTAAAACCCAATCATATTGAGCAAATAAAGGCAATAATTGCGGATTTTAAGTGGCAAAATCAACCCCTCAAACTGAAGAAAAAAGCGAAAAGAGTAAGGTGGACGATACACACCCTACAGACTTAAGAAAATCTGATTGACAGTGAGATTTAATTCCGTGAAAGTCTGGGAAATTAGGCGATCACTGTCTCGAAATTGCCGAATTTGATATTCTTCCTCAACTAAGCGACAAACAGAGATGGTCGGTTGTTTAGGAGTGCCGAGAAAATTACGCCCACCCAAGGCTGCATAATCGACAATCCAATATTCAGGAATACCCATTTCTTCATAATCAGCAAATTTTAAGTAGTAATCATCACGCCAGTTGGTCGATACCACTTCAATGATCAGAGGGATAGATGCACCCTCACTAAGGATTGATTCTTTTTTCCATAATTTTTCCTGAGCGAGCTTGGTTCGATTTAGCACTAATACATCAGGAAAATAACCAGAGTTTTTACCAGCAGGTCTGACAATCGCTTGGTTAGGAATTAAATAAGGAAGCCTCAGTCTATCAATTATTCCACTAAGTTTAACAGTTAAAAATCCTTTGATTTCCTCGTGTTCTCCTGCGGGTTGTGCCATTTCAATAATATTTCCATTGTGTAGCTCATAACGTACTCCAGAATTTTCAGGCAGCCAAGGGACAAATTCCTCGAAATTAACAGTTTTAGGTAGGGTTTGGCTCATGGCTGGCAAAATAGCTTTCTCTCTCTAGTAACTTCCTTGACTCTATTTTACCTTGAATGTCGGGTGGGCATTGCCCACCCGACAAACTCTCTACACAATCTGCGATCGCACTATCACTGCCAAAAAAGATGAGGACGAAACCAAAAATATAATTGGTAACGACGACGAGGTTCATAAAAGGAGTCAGTTGCCAGTTAGTTTTAATATCTCCATTTGGCAATATTACACCCTCATAAAAAAAAATTTTTACCATCGGATCCGCCTAGTAAGTTTATCAAGAGGCCTCCTTGATTAACGCTGAATATTCTAGCCCATCCAGATACTTAAACCAGAAAACGGGTTTCTTTAAGAAACCCGTTTTCTTGAATGTTCCAGCAATTCCTGATGATGAAGTTGATCTCGGCGGCTTAGATGTGTAATTAATTTTGCTTAGGTACTTAATCGATCATAATTGATCATCATTTATCGCACTATATCATTAGTAATAGTAACGATAATTTTTTGCAGCTTAGCACCTTGAAAATCGCAAGGAACCTCGTGTTTATATCGAGTTAGGAAGTTAGGAGTATGATTTGAGAAAGTTCTGATAATATCGACATTTTGTTCGATGTTATTAATATACAGTTTCATCTTACCTATTGTGCTGTCACTCAACTTTTCATCGGAAGGAGCGATTATCTTTGGTTTGGCAAATTCAACTTTTAGTTTCACCTCGCCACTAAGATGAGGAAGATCACAAGTGATCTTCTGTTGTTGCCCTAACCAGTTATAGACATAACATAGTTTTCCCTGATAGATGTAGAAACTATGCCCACCAAAACAGCTGCCGTGCGCCATCAGAACAGCCTGTAAGTCCCCTTTAGCTTTGGAGAAATCAATAGTTGCTTCGATCAAATAGAAACGAGTGCTAATATTAGGAACAAAAGCTTCGGAAATTTCCAATCCTCCTGGATAATTTTTCGGGGGAACGGTGAACATAGCGATTTCCCCGGCAACAGCTTCGGAAATTTCTGATCCTCTTGGATAATAAATATAGCTATCGGAAATTTCCAATCCCCCTGGATAATTTTTCGGAGGAACGGCGAACATAGCGATTTCCCTGGCAACAGTTGTGGAAATTTCTGATCCTCCTGGATAATAAATATGGCTATCGGAAATTTCCAATCCCCCTGGATAATAGGTATAGGTAAATGTGTTATGTTGTGGGTCATCAGAAAATGCCGGGGGAGGTAATTGAGGAATTTCTGCACCCAACACCCCAGAGCAATCTTTAAATGGCATATATTGTTTAACCATCGACATTTCCTTGGTAATTGATAACGGGAAAAAGTGAGAGATTTAAATGGGATTACACTGATGGACAAAATTAACAAATCAATCCTGCTGTAACTCATACTACTCAGTCCTCTATGCTAAGATGATCCAAAAAACGCAAGTTTTTAAATTGATGGGCAAAAAAAGTTTGATTTTACTCAATAACTAAGGAGTTATACACAGATGTTTATTTTTGACAATAAAACCAATATTTTAATTAATTCTCAGGAATTAACCTTTAAAAGTGAATATTTTTGCAATTTTTCTAGTTATTTTCAGAATCGAGAATTTGTCAACTTAGATGCTTTACAACTCAGTGGTGATCATTTTGAAGGCTATCTTTCAAGGATCATCATCGATGAAGTGATGTTAGAATTATCGCAACGTAATTGTTTAACGAATGTTGCGGGAGTAGTCCATTCTAAAATGTGGGTTTTTGCGATTCCTGTTCAGGTGAATTCTGTCTTCTTCCAAAATTTGTACTCATTGGAAAATAACTATCTTGGGATTGTCCCCCCTAAATCAGAAATTTCCGTTTTTCAGCATCCTTTTTCTAATCGTTTTCAGCTTTATGTTGATGATGATTATCTTCAGAAATTGTGTCAAAAGTTAGAGCTACCAGAAGCGAAAAAGTTTTTAAATTCTTCCGCTTCCTCTATTGTGATTTGCCCATCGGAAAAAATTCGTCATCTCCAACAATCTTGTCATCAACTTTATCAAATGCTATTTAATTTAGATCGCCAAGAAATATCTGAGAAAAGAAAAGTATTAAGATTGAATTTTGTCAGGGAAAAATTAGAAGAAATTGTCAAGGATTTTCTTTTGACTTTAGCAGTAACCAAAGATATTAAAACCCCTAAAAACACTATCAGACGCACCTCTATTCTCAAAAAAGCCGAAGAAATGATGAGAAAAAATCTGCGTTCTGATCTGACTATTCCAACGATTTGTCAAGACTTAGAAGTAAGTCAACGCACCTTAGAATATATATTTAAGGACTTCTATCAAATGTCTCCTTACAGTTATTTAAAATTGCTTCGTCTTAATGCTTTACATCAATCTCTTAACCAAAATAATCAGACAAAATTAACTTATGAAATTGCTGAAGAATTAGGTTTTTTCCATCGAGGATATCTGGCCTCTGATTATAAAAAACTGTTTGGTTACTTCCCCTCTGAAACCTAAAAAAATAGTAGGGGTAGGAATTAGGATTATTGTTAGATTTATCTGACTTATTTTTTCTTTGAGGACTAAATTCCTAACTACTCTTTCAATTCATCGGCTCTCCCGCACTTGTTTGGTGGGGGCGTATATTGTACGCCCTTTCTTCGATCTCATAACCTCAAGAGAGCCATTAATAGTTAGCCCCATCGAGATTAATTTACTTAATTCCCACTAAAAAAGTTGTACCGATCGCCATAATTGCCAATCCGATTAACTTACTAATTAGAGTCGCTTGCTTGGCTAATTTTTCCTTGATGACACTGCCAAGGAAAAAAGCACCAGATGCGATCGCTAATTGAGTTACGGTAAAACCAATTAAATAGGCAACTAAAGCGGCAAATCGCGCCCCGATAATTGATTCTCCGTAGGCATAACCGTGGAAAATTCCTGCAATCATTGCCAAAGTTGCCAGAGCGATCGTATAGAGATTAGAATGATTTTGTAAACCTTTTTTCAGGGTTAAAATCACGCCAAAAATCACCACAGAAAGGGCAACAATCCCTTCAGGAAAAAGTAAATTTATTCCCTGTAAATGAATACCCGTCCCGATTAAAGTGGCAATCGCAAAAGCGATCGGAATTAATAAACCCTGTTCCATCCCCACAGCAATTAAACCACTAGCCACCACAAAAGCTAAATGATCTAAACCGATAACCGGGTGAGCTAAACCCGATAAAAATCCGTTTAAAAAATTATCGGGAGTTTGCCCTGCCATGGCATGATGGGCAAGGGTTTTGCTGGCAAAAATTAACAGAAAGAGAGGGACAATAGTTAATATCCTTGTCGAGCTTTGACGAAAAATTATCTTCATTGATTACCTCAAAATTATAATTCGGAAACCCGCGCAACAATCGCCCGGTGTCGGGGACTGGTGGGGGTGATGATCGGTGCTTGAAACCCGGCTTCAACTAATGCCCGTTCGATATCGAGAGTAAAATATTGATCGAGATAGGGTTCGGTACTCTTGAGTAAGGTTAGGACATAAGGGGGCATTTTTCGATAAATTTCCGAGCGCGGATTCATATCCATCAGCGTCAAATAACCTCCCGATCGCAATAAACGACGCGCTTCGGCGAAAATTTCTCTAGTAGCCTGTTGGGGTAGTTCGTGGAACATTAAAAACGAAGATACCAGATCGTAGGACTGACTGGGTAATTGAGTTTTTTCCGCCGCCGCGTGTTGCCATTGAATCGTCTTTTGTTTTTGTTGAGCTTGGTATTGAGCAACGGCTAAATAGTAGGGAGAGAGATCTAACCCAGTTACCCTGGCTTGAGGATAAGTATCTTGCATCGCAAAGCTACTCATGCCGACACTACAGCCTAAATCGACAATATCGTTAATTTCTGCCTTGATTTGCTCCTTCAATATCCGGTGATATTCCCGCCGCAATCGCGGATCGCCGTCAATCCCCGCCCCGGGCCAGATGGTAGAATGGACAGCATAGGCGGCAGATTCTACCTCAAAAGCTGGCAACCAGTCTAAATTGCCCTTTTCGTAAGCGTGGAAAGAACAAACGTAGTATTCGGGATAGACGATATCGGGATTTTCTACCGCTTGCAGTTCCCGACTCCAATCCCGTTGCTGCCATTGTTTGACGGTTTCCCGCCAAGGTACGCCTAGTTTTTCGGCTCTTTTAATCATCATATTGCGCGCCTGATAGCGAGCGATGTCAAAAAGCGGTTTTATGGCGAGAATACGGTTAACTAGACCAGAAACAGGATTAAAGGAGGCCGGAACGGGTGTAACTGTCATAGAAAAGCTTCGATCGTAAATTTTCCCTTTCTCATCTTATAACAGTGATCAGTGATCAGTAATCAGTAATCAGTGAAAAAACAGCACTGTCACCGCCATTTAATACTGCTCAGTTAATAAGTAGCTGGTTATAATTAAATTAAAAATGGATTTTAGGTTCGATCCCCCCTGCCCCCCTTGATAAGGTAGGGTTGATTCATGAATCAACCCTACCCTTGATAAGGGGGGTGTCTGATAATTTTTAACGCCTACCTACTTACCACTCACTGAAAACTCAAATCTGATTAATGTTTACTGATAACAGCAAAAAGCTTCCTAACCCCCCATCTTGCCAATTTTTATTATGAGAACAATCGCTGAAATCAACGACAAGATCGCAAAAAAAACGGCTGTAGTCTGGACAGTAGAGGAATTAAAAAGCCGCGTTACCGAGATGGGAATTAAGGAGGTTTTTTCCCAAGTAGATGTGGTTTGTACGGGAACCTTTGAACCGATGGAATCTTCGGGGGCAATTATTAATTTAGGTCAGACGGATCCGCCGATAAAAATTCGTCAATGTTGGTTAGATGGGATTCCTGCTTATGCTGGTTTTGGGGCGGTGGATTTATACTTAGGGGCCAGTGCTATTAGTGATATAGCGGCCAAAAATGAGAATTTAGAGGGAGAAAATCCCGAAAGGGGCGGCGGACATATTATTGAGGATTTAATCGCCGGAAAATCGATTCAATTGCGTGCTGTCGGTCAGTCCACCGATTGTTATCCTCGTGCTTCTTTTGAAACGATTATTTCTAAGGAGACTATCAATCAATTTTATCTTTTTAATCCTCGCAATCTCTACCAGAATTTTATCGTCGGAGTCAATGGGGGAGAGCGGACTTTATATACTTATTTGGGACCACTACAGCCGCGATTAGGTAATGCGGTTTATTCTAACCCCGGGGCAATTTCTCCCCTGTTAAATGACCCCGATTTAGAGGCTATCGGCATCGGTACGCGCATTTTTTTGGGAGGAGGAATCGGTTATATTGCCTGGGAAGGAACCCAACATTTTCCCCTGCAAAAACGCCTACAAAATCGCACTCCTATTGGACCTGCTTCCACCTTAGCCTTAATTGGTGATGCTAAACAAATGAATGCTCGTTGGGTGCGAGGTTGTTATTTCAAAAATTATGGGGCTTCTTTAATGTTAGGGGTAGCAGTACCGATTCCGATTTTAAGCGAGGAAATCGTTCGACATTGTGCGGTAAAAGATGAGGAAATTGTCGCTCCAGTGGTGGATTTTTCCATTCCCCGGCGAGTCCGTCCTACCTTTGGTTTGATCACCTACGCTAAACTAAAAAGCGGTCGGATTATGATCGAGGGAAAAAGTGTTAGGGTGGCTCCGTTGGCCAGTATTTCCTTAGCCCGGGAAGCCGCTTTAGAATTAAAAGCACTGATCGAAGCGGGAGAATTTACCCTCACAGAACCCGTGGCAAAAATTAATCTAGAGCGGACTTTTATTCCCCAGGATCGTTGGGGCGGAAAATTATCAATTGAGTGAGGAGTTAAGGGATTGGGTGCAAGTGGCACAACTACAATTAAGATGACGTAAAATCGGATTTTCTTCCCCAGTTGTCTTGGCGATAATCATATCACCTAAGTTCTTGGTATTGAAACTAGGATGAAAGGACTCTGGGGCAGCTTGTACGGAGTTCGTGGTAACTAATAGGGCTAATAAACTAGCAGAAGCAGTGGCAAGAATAACGACTTTTTGATTCATAAATTTGTGGGAATTATTGACCATTAATACCACTGATTATAACACTGCCGACCGCCGACCGCCTCCGTTAACGACCTAAAAGATTGGCAATATCAGCACATCCCCCCGGAATGGTTGCGCGGGACTTTTCCCCGCACCAACGACAACAATAGTGACGTTGTTCCTCGCTCATATTTTTCACCCCGGTAAAATTGACATTTTCTACCACTGCTCCCGTGTGTTCTCCGCCGTCATAATTGGGGGGAACGCTGCGACTGCGGGGGGTGGCATTTTCTAGGGAACCATAAAATAAACGCATCCCCTTGATATCGGCCCCTCTTAAATTAGCTTCGTAGAGAATTGTCCGCGATACATTTGCTTTCACCAAATCGCTATAACTTAAATCGGCCCGCACCATATTCGCTTCGCTTAAATCGGTCCAGCGCAGATCCTGCCCGGAAATGTCGGCCCCGGCTAACATTACTCCCAATTGTACTACTCTTGTACCGAACTCTCGATCCTCCGCGTAACCCCCTTCCCCGTCTAGAATCGGTCGGCCTAGATAACGATCGCGTTTAATCGGTGATAATAGCCGCGATTGACTCAAAAAACGCAGTATTTTCGCTTTTCCAGAGGCATCGACACTGCTGAGGATAGAAGCGGTGCGACCTTCTGCGATCGCTCTTTCCTGGGGCCAATCTTCTAAAAATCCCTCCTCATCCAAGGCTAGATCGGAAATCCCTTGAAAATAGGAATCGATCGTCTGTTGTTGGGTAATGCGATTTTGTTGTATGGTTAAATCCTTAGAAATAACGTACTGTTCCCAGGCCACATAGACAGCTAACACGGCGATCATAATCTGTCCCAAGGCCCCCACCCACTCGGCCCAAGAACCGAACTCATCGTATTTAAAACTGTCTAACCACCGCAAGATGCGCTCGTAAACTCCTAAATATTTCCCTAATCCGGCCAGAGCGGCTATAAAAACTATAAAAGCGAAAACCGTCTGACGTTCAGAGGGGGTGAGATAATGGGCGATCCACTGGCGAATAGAGGGTAAAATCACCTGTAAAGATATTAATATCGCTACTATCGCCCCAGAAAAGCCTAACCAGTCCCAGCTAAAGACGAGGCCGATGGTCATCAGCATCAGGGGGGCTAGTAGTAACCCCGCGTTACCCGGTCGAAGATCTTTTAATAGTAGGATGCGCTGACGCAGAGGATTACGCGAAGATAAAGAGGAGACGTATTCGGAGGCATCGGGGGCTGATAAACTGGCTTTACCGTTATTTTCGGGGTTATCGGCCCTATTTTCCACGGTGAGTTTTTCTGGGTCTTTGCGATCGCTCATATTAATCCTTGTCAAGAGAAAATAATTCCACACCGAAAACTGAAGCGAAAACCCTCGATAAATCTTGCTGTACTTGCATAAGACTAATATTAGGCAGAAACTGCCGTAAACTGCCCACGGGTTTATTAGCAATCCCACAGGGAATAATCTCGGCAAACCCGCTTAAATCCGGACAAACATTGAGGGCAAAACCATGATAGGTAATCCAACGACTAACTTTAATACCGATCGCCGCTATTTTATACCCTTCTACCCATACCCCTGTCAAGCCCCCGATTCTTGCCCCCGACAATCCATAAATAGCGATAGTTTGCAGGATGACTTCTTCTAATTGTCGCAAATACCAGTGTAAATCCTGCTGATAATAGCGCAAATTGAGGATCGGATAGCCCACTAACTGCCCCGGACAGTGATAGGTGACTTCGCCTCCTCGCTCGATTCGGTACACTTCTTTATCAGTTTTGTCAAGATTAAATTTAATAAACTTAATATCTGAACCGGTACCGAGGGTGTAAACGGGGGGATGTTCCAGCAGCAGCAGCACATCGGGTAAGTCGGGATTAGCAATTCTCGCCGCCACCAGCGATCGCTGTTGCGCCCAGGCCAGAGAATAGGGAGTAATTGCCTGAATTTTCAGCCCACAGAGACGAGGTATTTTTTGAGCATTCATCGAGAGATGTGATCGGTCAAATTATTGAAGAAATGTGGAAGATCAGCAAGGAAAATTGGTTCTTCCGAACTTACACTGTAGAAAATTCCCCAAGCTCCCTCTCTGTCCAGCAATGCTCTAAAGTTGATAAATATCAATCTAACAAAAACTCAAAGCCCTATTGTACAAGCTTTACAAGCATGAGTTGTTGATAGTT
>NZ_JBLZRT010000215.1:0-1921 GCF_048564745.1 Microcystis sp. | reverse complement strand
CCCATTTCTCCATTTTTTTGCTTACCTCCACCTTAATTCCTTCTTTCAAAACTATACCTATCAATCGTTTCCCCTTTTTTTAAGTTTCTTCTCTTTTTGTTAAGAAAGATCCGACTAATGGATAGCTTGATAAGGGGGGTGTCTGACAACTTTTAACGCCTCCCTACTTACCTTTGAGAATGATAATACTTTTGGTTCATGTGTCCTCTTTATTCGCGATCGCTACTAATCCGGCGATCAAACGGCTTGCAACATGAATTCAACCTTGATCGCTTCAAACGGGAACTCTACGCTCCCATCTGCTACACGGCTCAGAATACCGACATTTAAAAGTGCCGTAATATCTCCATGTACTGCTTTAACATCCCGATGTACTCGCCTCGCCGCCTCACGGATAGAAATGGGGCCAGCACCGCACATAGCTTTGAGGAGTTCCCACCGCTTGGCAGTCAGAACTTTCCAGAGAAGTTCGGGGGTAGCAAAACTGATACGAACTTCTTTTTCTGCTCGACCAGTTTTCATCGCTTGAACGGCATCGGCAAGGGTGTCAGTCAAGGAGCGAACTTCAAGAACGACCGTGTTCATAATTCCACCTCAAAATGTCAGAGTTGAAGTCGGCCATCAATTGGTCTGGCGAAGAGAAAGCATAAAGAGACTCCACACCATCGAAATGACGGTGATCGCCTTTACCGCGTTCGTTATCATATCGCAACACACATTTGCCGTTGACTATGTAAGCGAGACGATATTTGTAAGGATGCTCCGATGGCAGAACTGGTTGGGGAACACGCCAGACAGTGACTTCTGCGAATGCGTCTGGGGCTAAGATGACGCGACGACGAATGAGCGCGGTAGCCTTCATGTTGGATATACTAACAACACCTTAGCCTGTTGTCAATGTCCCCAACAGTTAAAAACGCCTCATATTCTTCTATATTTCTCGCTTGAGGGTTGAGATATTGCCCAAAGTGTTGTGTTAAATCAATCTGCATGGTTATTGTATCCTTATTATTCTAACCCTGTTGCATAGTTTTCCATCATCTGCAAAAATTCGGGGTCAATCAATTCCTGATTAGCTTGCAGAATATTGGGTTCCTCACCATTAGCACAAGTGAGCAACTGTTCAATTAAATTAACATAAGCTTGGGCGCGTTGTTCATTCATCGTCTTAACTATGATTTTTGTGATTGTGTGATGGACTATGATTCTTTTCGAGAGAGCGACCCCATGATGTGATATAAGACAATAAATACTCATGATTGTCAAAGATAACCTAATCATAGTCGCTCATTAAATCATTCTAATCATAGTTTTGACATTGAATTATCAAAGACAATCTAATCAAAATCCTCACTTCATCATCTAAATCCTAGCCATGACTTTTATTAATCCCCAATACTCTGAAAGTGAACTAACAGGTAAAATTATTGGTTGTGCAATGGAAGTTCACCGTATCTTAGGAAATGGTTTTCAAGAAGTAATTTATCAACGTGCTTTGGCAAAAGAAATGAACCTACAGGGATTATCTTTTTCGAGAGAACACGAAATGCCGATCTTTTATAAAGATGATCAAATAGGTACAAGACGAGTTGACTTTTTTGTTGAAGGTAAAGTGATGGTAGAATTAAAAGCCGTTATTCAACTTGAAGACGTTCACTTAGCACAAGCTATCAATTATCTCGAAGCTTATGGGTTAGATATTGGATTATTGCTTAATTTTGGAAATATCAGTTTACAGTTTAAAAGAGTTCACAAGCCGAAAAGAAAACCTAACTATAACTATAGCAAAGAGCGGGATAGTTAGGACATAATAGAGAAAAAGAAATGAGGAGAAGCTTTCATGGCAGCACCCTATAGTGATGATTTAAGACAGAAAGCAGTGAGTGCCGTAGAGCGAGGGGAGAAAAAAAGCCATGTCTGT
>NZ_JBLZRT010000214.1:0-20204 GCF_048564745.1 Microcystis sp. | reverse complement strand
TTCACCACTTTTTCCCTAGCTTTTGCAGTCTTGAGGGTTCTACCCTTCCTGGTGTCTTTAACGTGATGGCACCACTCCGATTCCATCCCGAACTCGGTTGTGAAACTTCACCGTGGCCAAGATACTTGTCGGGTTGCCGACCGGGACAATAGCTCGATGCCAGGATTATTCTTTCCTACCCCTCAATCTCACCAGATTGGGGGGTTTGGTTTTTAGGAAAAATCAGAGGATTTTAAATCTAAACCTCGCTCAAATATTGTATCTATGGCTAACATTTCTCCGTCGCTAGTCATAAATTTATGATCTTTGGTTGCTTGGATAGTTTGCCCATTTTCTAGGGTGTATTCAAAGACTTCTTGTAAACCCCGCTCGTGCCATTGAGAGATTGGTTGACTATAAACAAAACCATTTTTATCTACACTATAAACAGTGCAGTTAACTTCTTCGCTCACAATTTTAGCAATTGGTAATAATCCGTATTCCTCGGTTAAAATTAACGTCTCACCTCCCAGACAATATTCGGCAAAATTTACCATCTGTTCAAAGAGATTTTCAGCGATTCTTTTTTCCACACCATTTTTAGCAGCACCATCGATAAACATTTCCCTTTGTTTCTGCATTTCGGAGGCTTTTTTCTTACCCATTGCTCGACGCAATAGATCCGCTTCTCCTAGGGAATAACCCGCTAAATCCTGCGCCATTTTCATAATCTGTTCTTGATAGACTAAAACTGCGTAGGTTTCCTTAAGAATTGGTTCCAATAAGGGATGATCATAACGAATGGGTTCCCTACCGTGTTTTCTGCCAATAAAGAGAGGAATTAATCCCGCATCTAAAGGACCTGGACGATAGAGTGCTAGGATTGAAGATATGTCCTCAATACCCGATGGTTTTAACTCTTTAACTATCTGTTTCATCCCCGATGATTCTAACTGGAAAATACCTTCTAAATCCCCTTCTTCTAGTAATCCGTGGGTTTTGAGAATATCGGGAGGTAGTTTTTTATGTTCCCCTTTAGCCCGAATTTGCAGGGCTTTTCTTTCATCTAAAGGCAATTGATCCAGATCGATATCTATGCCCTGATTTTGTTTAATTAAATCGGCGGTTTTTTTCAAAGTGGTTAAATTTCTTAACCCTAAAAAGTCCATTTTTAACAATCCCAATGATTCTAAATCCTCCATGAAATATTGGGTAATTACCGCCCCATCATTATTTTTCTGGAGGGGAACCACTTCATCTAAAGGTTGGGAAGAAATGACGACTCCCGCGGCATGAACTCCGAAGGTTTTGTTAGTACCTTCGATACGAATTGCCATATCTAACCAATGACGCACATGGGGTTCCGTATCGTATCTTTCTTTAAATGCTGGTTCGGGAGTTTCATCGGAAATCATCACTTTTAAAGGTGTGGGTTTACCGCGAGAAACGGGAATCATTTTCGCCATTTTGTCCGATTCGGCGTAGGGAATATCTAACACCCGCGCTACATCTTTTAAAACAGCTTTTGATGTCATGCGGTTAAAAGTAATGATTTGGGCAACATTAGCCTCCCCGTATTTTTCCGTGACGTATTGGATCATTTCATCCCGTCTCTCGATACAGAAATCCGTATCAATATCAGGCATAGATTTCCGTTCAGGATTGAGAAAACGCTCAAATAATAAACCGTGATGAACGGGATCAATATTGGTTATTTTTAAAGAATATGCTACCAAAGAACCCGCCGCCGAACCGCGTCCTGGACCGACGGGAATATCATGATCTCTAGCATATTTTATATAGTCCCAAACGACGAGAAAATAGGTAGAAAATCCCATTTTCTGTAGCATTTTTAATTCGTATTCAAGCCTTTCTTTGTAAACAGGTTCAATCTCGTGACGAGAAGGACATTTTAATCTTTCTAGTAATCCTAACCAAGCAATTTCTTCTACATAACTATCAGCAGTATGTCCCGCAGGAACTGGATAATTAGGCAGTCTTGGTTCATTAAAGATGTTATAAGGTTCGACTTTTTCTGCTACTTCTAAGGTGTTATTAATCGCTTCTTCAATCACATCTTCTGGCAGATGATCACGGAAAAGTAAGCGCATTTCATCAGCAGATTTTAAGTATTCTGTGCCGCTATAACGGAGGCGTTTGTCTTCAGTAATTAACTTGGCAGTTTGAATACAAAGCAAGGCATCGTGTGCCTCTACATCGTAACAGGAAATAAAGTGAGAATCGTTAGTAGCAACTACTTTAATTCCTAATTCTTTAGCAATTTTAACTATTTCTACATTGACAATCCGATCTTCTTTAGAACCGTGGTCTTGAATTTCTAAATAAAAATCATCACCAAAAAGTTTTTTATACCATTTAGCAGTTTCCTTAGCCAATTTTCTGTTATTAGCTAAAATTGCTTGGGGAATCTCTCCACCCAAGCAAGCACTGGTAACTATTAATCCTTCGTGATATTGTTGGAGTAACTCTTTATTGATACAAGGACGAGCAAAAATGCCTTTACCTTGAATACCTTTCAGATTAGAAATAGTAGTTAATTTAACCAGATTTTTATAGCCTTGGGTGTTTTTGGCTAAAACAACTTGATGATATTTTCGGTGGCGAAGATTGACTTCAATATCGCCATTAACTACATACATTTCGTTGCCAATAATTGGTTTTATTCCCTTATTACGACAGGTTTTAATTAATTCGATCGCACCATACATGACTCCATGATCGGTTAAAGCGATCGCTGGTTGTCCTAATTCGATCGCTCGATCAATTAGTGCCGGTAATTGGGAAGCACCATCAAGTAAGCTATAATCACTGTGAATATGTAAACCGACAAAAGACATAGTTTTTCAGGAAAAAGTGACAAGGAAAAGGGGAAAAAAACAGAATTTACTTACTTTTAATTTTCAGCAATCACAGTCTATTTTTAGGGTTGATTGAGAATCGTATAGGGGAAAAAACCTTGTTCTAAATTAAACCATTGTTCTCGAAGTTTCTGGTTATCATTGCTGCCGACGACAGTATCAACAAATTTTTTCCATTCGGGATCGTTTTTGGGTAAAATACAGCCATAAAGTTCGGTGGTAATCGGTTGACTGGGTAGTAGCACAAATTGTCGCGGATCCTGTCCTTGTTTAACGATTTCCCCCAGTAGAAGAATTCCATCACTAACCACTGCTTTTACTTCTCCCCTTTGTAATTTTGCCACTGCTTCACTTCGATCGCTGACAGCTTGCCAATTAGCCAGAGGATAGATATAACGAATAATACTATCGGTGGTGGTGTGGGGAATATAGGCGATCGCAACTGCCGCTAAAGTGTTATTAATATCTATTTTATCAACATTTTCCCTTTTAGTTAAAAATTGCGCTCCCGTCATAAAATAGGGAATAGAAAAATTAACCTTTGCTAGTCTTTCTTCCGTGATTGTTGCCGCATTACAGGATAAATCTACTTGTCCCTGTTCCACTTGCTGAAAACGATTATTAGTCGTCGCTTCTGTAAAGTTTATTGTAACCGGTTTACCTAATTCTTGTGCTAATCGACGTTGGACTAAGCGCATTAATTCCACTCCGTAACCTGTCCATTGTCCCGTTTTCTCATCGATATAACTAAAGGGAGTAGCATCTTTTCTGGCTGCCGCTTTTAATTCTCTCGTGCGAGCAATTCTTTGTAAAACTGTTTCTGCTAAGACTGATAAATGTAGATTATTTATCAGTAAAAGACCTAGAAAAATCAACCAAAAGTTTTTAGACATATCAAGAAAGCAAGAAGGAGATAGGGAGAAAAAAGCTAACCACCGAGGCGCGATTAGCAAGTGCTGCTATATTTTAACTACGATCCTCGAATAATCCACTCAAACGTTCTACTTCTGTTTGTGCTGTGTACATAGGAGTTCCAGCCAGAATTCCGGTAACATTGCGGAAAGGTTGACCGATGTGCATACCTTGATGATCGATCGAAAACTCACGAATATCCTTATCGTGCATAGATCCGCGCATTTTTAAAACAGTGATACCGCGGCGCATTTCTCCATACATTTCCACATAACGCAGCAGAATAATTGAATCGGTAATTGTAGAAATATGCGCTTCTGTGATCGAGGAACCTCCTAATAAAGTGGGAGTGGTGGAAGTAAATAATCCTCCCACCTCTTTTTGCTTAATAAAAGAAGTCAAACCGATAATAAATTCTCGAAATCCTTTCAGATTAGAAACCCTTTCTAAAGCAGATAAACTATCTACTGCCACTCGATTAGGTTGAAACTCCTCGATAATTTCCTTCATCATAATTAAATGATTTTCTAAACCCGTGGTTTCGGGATAACGGCAGACTACCTTTAATTTACCTTCCTTTTCCATGCGGTCATAATCCACACCCCAACCGGTAGCATTTCTAAATAACTGTTCTCGACTTTCCTCGAAGGCAAAAATTAAACATCTTTCCCCATTGCTTACTCCCCCAGCCATAAATTCTGTCACCATCAGGGTTTTTCCTGTTCCTGTGGCTCCCGAAACCAAAATAACCGAATCGCGGAAGAAACCACCCCCACACATTCTATCGAGTTCCAGACTGCCGGAAGTAATACGAATATTAGAGGATTTTTGTTCTAGTTCAATGGCTGATAAAGGAATAATCACGGCCCCTTTATTGGGAATAATTGTAAAAGGAAATTCTCCTTTTTGGTGATCGGTTCCCCGATATTTTAAAATTTCGATCGTCCTTCTTCTTTTCTCATCGGTTAAAACGTTGCGTAAAATCACCACATTATCGGCCACAAACTCCTCCACCCCATAACGACTGATTTCGCCGTATTCTTGGGTTCTTTCTGCGGTCATAATCGCTGTTACCTCCAATTCTCGCAAAGCGGTTGCTAGACGAAAAAGATCACTTCTCACTTGAGCGCTATCACTCAAATGGCTGAAAATTGCGCCTAAAGAATCCATAGACACCCGTTTAGCTTTATTTTTGCGGATAGCAAATTCAATGCGAGCGATTAATGCGCCTAGGTCGTATTCTCCCGTCACCATCGGCTTTTCTTCCGGTTGGGGGGAAGCATCGACAAAGGCCCATTGGCGATTCTCCTCCCACTGCCGGATATTCCAACCAAAACCACCCATATTTTTTCTTAGTGCTTGGGGTGGCTCCTCGAAGGTGACAAAAACGCCATTTTCTCCATTTTTGATGCCTTCTGCGAGAAATTGACAGGCAAAGACCGTTTTAGCACTTCCTGCCGTCCCCGCTATCAAAGTTGCTCTTCCTTTCGGTAATCCCCCTTCCGAAAGAAAATCAAAGCCGGGGATTCCTGTTTCTAACTTCTCAATCAACTCTAGGGGATTATTTTGCGTCATTTAAGTTCTCTATGAAAACGAGCTAATGTTTATTGTACCTATTTCAGTGACCAGCGATACCAGAAATTCATCCCTAGTTTGAGAGTTTGAGCATTGGTAATAAAATTTCCAAGACATAGTTTAAATGCAGGACAGCTTCACCCAAGCATAAAGAGATTGGTTAGAGTCAAGGGAAACTATATAAGCAGGTAAATCTTAGCCACAATTAACCAAAATACCAATAAACTAATAGTCAGAATCAAAGTAAGTTTTGTATTTAGTTGATTAATACTATTCTTGACAACTTTGATAGAGTTTAAGGTATAATCATAGTTATTTGCTCTACTATGAAAAATACAACCGATAGTAATCAAAATCAGCAAGAAAGCGATAATCAAAGACAAAAAATAGCAAGAGATAATAAACTCATCCTAAAGATTGATCCTAATAAAACTATAACCTATATACAGGAAGGAGCCAAACCGAAAAATAGATAAATTCTCTTTATTTCAGAGTTCCTTGAGAGGTGCCATTATTTGACGCATCTCAAGGAAAAATAAAGTAAATTTCTCTGACTATAAAGGAACTTGAGTAATCCAATCTTGATACTTTGGTTCCTGATTAAGAACGATAGAACTTAACTTTTCTTTTAACTGATAAGTAATCGGTTTAGCCGCAGGTAAAGAAAAAGTTTCAATCCTTTTAATCGGAGTAATTTTCGCCGCAGTGCCACTTAAAAACACCTCATCAGCGATAAATAACTCCGTCTTATCTACGGGTCTTTCAATAACCGGAATACCCAAATCCCGCGCAATAGTTAAAACACTATCTCTAGTAATCCCCTCTAGAATATCTTGGTCAAAACTAGGAGTAATTAGCTGACCATTTCTGATGATAAAAATATTCATTCCCGTCGCTTCACAGACTTTACCCTGAGAATTCATTAAAATTGCCTCATCAAACCCGGATTCTACCGCTTCCGTTTTTGCTAAAGCAGAAGTGATATAAGCGGCGCTAATTTTACCTCGTAACGGGAAACTTCTATCTTCTTGACGATACCAAGAACTAATCCGACAGTTAACCCCATCGGCTGCTAAATAATCATCCATTTCTAGACCATAGACGAGAAAATCCTTCTCGATACCATGCAATCGCGGAGCAATTCCCAAACCCGAACTATAGACAAGGGGACGAATATAAAAAGGTCGATTACACTGATTCTTTTTAACAAAATCGATAATTATTTGATAGATTTTATCAGCATTAATCTCGTAATTAAGAAACTTAGCACTTTGACTTAAACGCTGACAATGACGTTCCAATCTAAATAATAATATCTGTCCTGGATTGTTAGGGTCGGGAGTACCTCGTAAACCCCCGAAAGCGGCAGTTCCGTAGTGTAGTGCGTGGGTAGCAACGGATAATTTTGCCTCACTAAAAGGGATAAATTTATTCTCAAAATAGGCGAGAGGAAGGAAAGGAATTTCGGCGGTAATAGACATTTTTTTGTTGATTTAACCAAGAATTAAACGGGATTTACCCATGCGGAAAAATTTTGTTTCTGGCTATTAGAAGGATTTTCTACCCTGATAATTTCATAGCGAATCGTCTGCGGGGCAGCCAGTGGAACAGCAAGGGTTCGCAATTCATCGAGATGAAAGACTGTTATCTGAATAATATCACCTGTGCGGTAGTCTTTTAATCTTTCGTTTAACTGTTCCGCCGTCACCCGCAATCCATCGATGGCTAATAACTCATCATCAGCATTAATTCCCGCTTTTTGGCAAGGGGAACCCATCTCGACAAATTTAATTATTTCTTTACCCGCTTCACTCTGTACCCGCATTCCCAGATGGGGTATCGTTTCCCCATTGCCAACACCCCGCAGATAGAGTCCAAAAGGTTCAAGATATTCATTAAAGGGTAATTCTGCCAAACCGTCGATATAACGCTGGTAGAAGTCGCTTAAATCCACTCCAGCGGCAGATTCGAGAATTGCCTGCAATTCCCCATCGGTATAACCAATCTCCTCTTTACCGAAATGTTGCCACATCGAGCGTAAAACATCATCGAGGGAACGACGGTTATCGGTGTGGGTGCGAATTAGTAAATCGAGAAGCAGCGACAATAATTCCCCCTTGAGATAGTAGGAAATTTGACTATTATCGCTATTGCTATCCCGTCGGTAGAGTTTTATCCAAGCATCAAAACTCGATTCGCCTAGAGGTTGGACAAGACGACCGGGTATATTGAGATAACGGGTGATTTCTTTGCTTAAAAGCTCTAAAAAAGTCTTACTATCGTATATTCCCGCCCGTAGAGGGATTACTATATCGTAATAACTGGTGGTTCCTTCGGCAAACCAGAGGGAAGAAGTATAATTTTCTGCATCATAATCGAAGCTTTCTAAAGCTTTTGGGCGAATACGCTTGATATTCCAGAGATGAAAGAACTCATGGGCGACTAATTGCAGAAAACGATTATATTTATCCTTATCTCGTAATCCCAAACGCGCATAGTTAAGGGTACAGGAATTTTTATGTTCTAGTCCCCCGTAACCAGCCGCCGAAAGATGTAGCAAAAAGAGATAATTATCATAAGGGAGTCCACCGAACATAGCGGACTCGGTTTGAATAATTTTAGTCGTATCGGCGATAATTTGACTAGGATTGGCGTTTCCCCGTCCCCAGATAGCTAATTGATGGGGTTTTCCCTCGACGACAAAATCGTATAACTGATGAATCCCCACTTCCACAGGACTGTCCACCAGGGTATCGAAATCGGGAACGTGAAAGGTGTTTTTCTGTCCGGGTAAAGATTTTAAGGCAGTGGTAACGCGCCAATCGCCATGGGGGGGGATAATTGTCAGGGTGAGGGGATGTTTTTGATAATCGGGGATATAGAAAAATAAAGCAGCCCCGTTGAAGTAACCGTGAGTATCATCGAGATGGTTGGTTCTGACGGTTAAATCGTGGGCAAAAACGCGATATTTGACCGTTATTTCGGAACTATTACCGGTGTCAATCTGCCAGTGATTTTTGGCAACTTTGCGACTGTTGAGGTTAACAGCTTGAAAATCTTGGACTAAACGGGAGTATTCCCGCACTAGATAGGAACCGGGAGTCCAAACCGGCATTTTTAGGTTTAAAATCGGTGCTTGCCAACCGGTAATCTGTAGAGTGACTTCAAAGAGGTGTGAAGTCGGTTCCGACATAGCCACTTGATAGCTGAGACTTAAACGAGTTGAGGAGATGGTAGTGGGGGAAATAAGACTGGTCATCGGCATTACACAAGCTTTTAAGTTATTATAGCGGCAAGCTTTCGGCTAAATTCCCCGGTTTCGCCGCCAAAAATCCGATGGTTTTGCAAGATTTTACCGAGCAGTTTTGGAACTGTAACCCTCGCAGGATTTGCGAGGGTTTTTTTACCGATTCAGCGTCTTTCTGCCGGGGGTGCGGGAGGAGCCACATCGGGGGGAGGAGTTACCGGTAGGGGAACAGAACGAGTTTCGGGAGCTGCCACAGTGACGGGAACGGTAATCGGTTCGGCTGCTGCGGGGGCCGTATTTTGAGGACTAGGAGCAGCGGCACTGGTAGGAGCAACGGTAGTACGCCGACGACTAGAACGGCGTTGGCTGGGTTCGCTAGTATTAGAACGGACGATAGTTTGCTCACGACTTACCCGAACCCGTCGCCGTCTGCGGATGGGTCCTTCGGTGGGGGAACCCTCATCGCTGCTGGCTAAACGATTGTTAGTAGTTTGGGTAAAGTAGGTACGTCGGGGTTTAATTGGTTCCGCTTTTAATGTCACCGGACGTTTGCCTAAATTCGGTTCTGGGAAACCTTGATAGGGAATATCCTTGATTGCTTCTAACATAAATTGTCGCCACATCCAAGCGGACATGGTACTAGCTCCATTGGTGGGTTTATTATTGTCATTACCGAGCCAAATTCCCGTGACTAATTGGGGAATATAACCGACAAACCAAAGGTCACGAGCCTTGTCAGAAGTGCCGGTTTTTCCTGCCACTGGACGACCAATTTGTGCGGGGGTTCCCGTTCCCGAATTAACCACATCCTGCAGCATCCAAGTCATCGTCGCTGCCGTGTTTTGATTGAGAGCAGTTTTCGGTTTAAAATTGGCTTGATAAATTACCTTACCATTGCGATCAAGTACCTGATTAATACCGTAAACTGGTTGATGCACACCATTATTAGCAAAAGTGCCGTAGGCGCTGGTCAATTCTAAAAGATTGACTTCCGAAGCACCCAAAGCCAAAGAATAAGTGGGTAAAAGTTTCGACTGGATACCCATATCTTGAGCTAATTTAATCACCGGATTCCAACCCACAGCTACTAACACCTGAACTGCCACCACATTCAGGGAAGAAGTCAAAGCATCGCGCATGGACACCGCGCGGCCGCTATACTTATCGCCGTAGTTTTCCGGTTTATAACCATCCACCACATACTGAGCATCTTTATAACTAGAATAGGGGGATTTCCCCGCCGCAATCGCCGCCGCATAGACAAAAGGTTTAAAAGTAGATCCTGGCTGACGTTTTGCCTGTGTCACCCGATTGAATTGATTCTTATCGTGGTCAATTCCCCCGACCATAGCCTTAATTTGTCCATTTTTGGGGTCAATTGCCACTAAAGCCGCCTGTTGGAAGTTCTGCCACCTGCCATAACGAGAAACCGCTCTTTCTACCACTTCCTCCCCTTCCCTTTGCCAAGGAGGATTAAGGGTAGTTTTTACCACCAATCCCCCCGCTTCTAGGGTTTTAGCGGGAACCAGTTGCGGCAGTTCTTTTTCCACATAATCGGTAAAATAGGCCGCTTGCCGTTGCAGACGTTTTAGGGGACTGGTTTTAATGCCTAGAGGAGATGCGATCGCTTGTTCTGCTTGAGCAGCAGTAATAAATCCCACCTCGGCCATAGTTTTGAGGACGATATTACGCCGTTCTAGGGCAGATTTAGGGTTTTCGAGGGGAGAATAGAGACTAGGAGCGGGAACAATGCCAGCAAGGGTGGCAGCTTCGGCTAGAGTTAATTTATCGACGGATTTACTGAAATATAACCAAGCGGCATCGGCCAGACCGTAGGCCCCGGAACCGAGATAAACTAGGTGAAAATAACGCTCTAAAATCTGGTCTTTTGTATATTTATCTTCTATTTTCTGAGCGATACGCATTTCGCGTAATTTGCGGTCGAAGCTCCTTTCTTGGGATAAAAAGACAATCCGGGCCAATTGTTGGGTGATGGTGCTGCCTCCTTCCACCACTCCCCCGGCTCTCAGGTTAGAAAAGAGAGCGCGAGCAATACCTTGACCATCAACTCCCCCGTGTTGGCGAAACCGGCGGTCTTCACTAGCGATAAAGGCCTCCTGTACCAGTGGGGGAACTTGGGCAATTTTCACGGTTTCGTAAGTGCTAGGGCCATTTTGCTTGAGGATTTCCCCATTAGCGGCTTGAATGGTTAGGGTGCCGGGACGAGCATAGGTTTGTATATCGGCGATATTTTGCGGTAGAGAGGTTTCAAGGCGATAAATGCCCCAACCTACCCCCAAAAGTCCCCCAGTCACCCCTAATCCCAATCCCAAGTACAAGCCAAAGCGGGGATGTTGTCGCCATTGCGGTAAGGGAGAATTATCAATCAGGGTAGTAAATTTGTTTTTTATGGGTTTTAATGTCTCTATAGCCTTACTACTGGTTCGGGAGACTAAATTAACCTTTTTCTCTTCGGAAGCGGCTTCTACTGGCTTTTCCCCAGCAACTGGCGCAGATTTGGAGTCGATAGGATCGACTTTAGGGGGTTGCTCGGAATTCTCTAATTTATTAGCAAGATTATGAAAAAATTGACTAAGTTTTTGTTTGTATTTCATGTTAGTTGAGCGGGTGAGGGTGAGTAATCAGTGAACAGTTATCAGTAATCAGTAATCAGTGAACTGAAAACTCAAATCTGATCACTGCTCACTGATAACTGAAAAAGCTGACTGTTTAAAGATCGCTAAATTGTCGCCACCATTGCTGGAGAGGGTAATAGAGGGGGGGAGTCCAGAGACTACTAAGCAGAGCAGAAGTGAGGCCAATGCGTTGATAATCGAGCCAAAGATCGGCGAGATTTTTGCCTCCTTGTAGATAGTATTGAAAAGCGATCGCACCATCAGCGATTAAAGTCATCACAAAGACAATTAAGACCACAGCGATCAATTCTTCTTTAACATAACGTTGTCGGTGTAAACGGGAAGTGAGGAAACCGATCAGACCAAAAACCATGATATGGGAAGGATAATTAGAGGTTAAACTATCTTGAATAGCGCCGATCGCTAATCCGGCCACCACACTATCGAGACAAGAGCGATTGAGACTCCAACTAACCAACCAAATCAGTAACCAATTGGGAGCGATGCCTAAAATCTCCATTCCGGGTAGCCGCATTAAGGAAAGAAAGGTACAGAGAAGCAACGAAGCGATAGTGACGAAAATATTCAGTATAAAACGAGAACGGGCTGATAAACGGCTTAATTTCAGCATAATTCCCCCTCTCACTGCTGGGGTTGCGGGTGAACGAACACCCATTCGAGATTGTCCACGGTGGCGGTAAATTCAATTTTGGCGGTGGGGGCGGGATTTTCCTGTAAATTAAGGGAAATTATACGACCGATGGGCAACCCAGGCGAAAAAAGACTACTAAAAGCCGAAGTTGTCACCACATCTCCCGGTTTGACATCGGGAGCTTTTTCAAAAAAGCGCAGGGTGGCCACTTGGGAATCCTGACCTTGAATTAAACCCATGGCTCGACTACGATTCACCGTTGCTCCGATGCGACTTTGGGAATTACTGACCAATAAAACTTTGCTGGTGTGGGGAGTAACTTCTGTAATCCGTCCCACTAAACCGCCAATTCCCGTCACCGAAGCACCCACTGGCACACCATCGGTGCTACCCCGACCGATAATTACCTGTTGCCACCAATCATCGGCGCTGCGGCCAATAATTGGGGCAGAAATCAGGGGTTTTTTCTGGGTTTGATAATAACCAAGCTGTTTTTTTAATTGTTGATTTTGATATTCGAGTTCACTTAAACGATTTTGTAATTCTCGCACCCGTTGATCGGCCAGAAGTTGCTCTTGCAGATTAGTTTCCTCTCCCTGAAAAGGACGAGTTAATAAACCATACAATTCTAAAATCGCCCCACTTTGATAGGTGCGAATGTACCAAGCTCCCCCCAAAGCGGCAGCGAGCAGAAAAAGTCGCCATCTCTGCTGTGTCCATTTTCGTCGTGCTGAATACATGAGCGATTTTAAACCTCTTGACTGTGTAGAGTGAGAATCCGTGAATTTTGCCGCTAACCTAGCCTAGTGACCTTTAGACATTGCGAGTTGTTTCATTAACGATCCGCTCAAAGAGTTTCTGATTTTTTAACACTTCTCCCGTGCCTTTGACCACACAGCGCAGGGGATCTTCAGCGACATGGGTAACGATACCGGTTTCGTGACTGACTAGGCGATCGAGTCCCCGTAACAAAGCACCTCCTCCCGCTAACATGATGCCGCGATCGATAATATCAGCAGCTAATTCGGGGGGAGTTTTTTCTAGGGTACGTTTGATCGCATCAACGATCACGGAAAGCGGCTCATCCATACTTTCCCGCACTTCTTCCGCTTTTATGGTCACGGTGCGGGGTAAACCGGACATGAGATGCAATCCCCGCACTTCCAGAGGAGGAAATTCATCTTCGGGGGAGGGATAAGCTGAACCAAGGCGAATTTTAATATCTTCGGCTGTACGTTCCCCGATAATCAGGTTATGAACTTTTTTAAGATAGGCGATAATTGAGTCCGTGAGTTCATCCCCGGCGACGCGCACCGATTCGCTGATCACGGTCCCATCAAGACTGAGAATCGCCACTTCCGTCGTGCCACCACCGATATCGATGATCATATTTCCTGTCGCTTCCGAGACGGGTAAACCGGCACCCAAGGCCGCCGCAACGGGTTCATCAATTAACCCCACTTCTCGGGAGCCGGCATTTTTGGCCGCATCCACCACCGCGCGTCTTTCTACTCCAGTAATCCCACTGGGAACACCGATTACCATGCGGGGATTGCCAATCGTGCCATCGAGCGCTCGTTTGATGAATTCCGCTAACATGATCTCGCAACTGTAAAAATCGGCGATTACCCCATCGCGCAGGGGTCGCAGCGCGGTGACATGACCTGGAGTGCGACCGAGCATTTTTTTGGCCTCCTCCCCGACAGCGACCGGGTTACGATCTTGATCGATCGCCACTACCGATGGTTCCTCTAAAACGATGCCTTTCCCTGATACATAAACGAGGGTGTTTGCTGTCCCCAAGTCTATACCTATGTCCCTTGATAAGCCTAGACGTCTAAAAAAACCCGCCACTTGTTTTCACTCCTGTTCTGATAAATAAAACGTTGCTATAGCTAGACTTTCGATCGAATCGACTTGGATTTTATTACGTTTTGTTTCTCAAGTCTAGTTAATTATCGCTTCTTTCTCTCCAGATTTACGCAAGTCTTCGGCCTAATTTTCTGGCTGCCCACCGGTCAAGTCCAAGGTTTCGGGCTAAAATAAACATACTATTGTACTAAATTGAGGATTTAAGACCATGAGTGTAAATGTGGTTCATTTGGTGGGACGAGCGGGGAAAGACCCGGAAACCAAGTATTTCGAGTCGGGTAAGGTTTTATGTACTTTCACTTTAGCGGTTAATCGTCGCTCTAAAAATAGCGATCAGCCAGATTGGTTCGATCTGGAAATTTGGGGTAAAACGGCGGAAGTGGCCGCTAATTATGTAAAAAAAGGCGGTTTAATCGGGATTAAAGGGTCTTTAAAAATGGATACTTGGAATGATAAAAACACGGGATTAGCTCGCTCTAAACCGGTGATTCTCGTCGATCAATTAGATTTACTCGGTTCTAAACGCGATAGTGAGGCTAATTCCGAGCGAGAATTTTAAAGCTTGAGCGGTATTATTTCCAGATTTTAGGTGTGTTAGCCTCTAGTAACACACCCTTATTTATTCTCTAATTGACTGGAAAAATATTGCTGTAAATCCGGTAAAACTTGCCGATAAATAGCTGTATTTATCTGTAGATTCCAGCCAAGAATAGAATTAAAAGGGATAATTTCCACCACGGAATTACTATAGGCGATCGCTTGTAAAGTCCCGACAAATTCCGGGGTCCAGATATTTTCTTGCAGGGAAATATTTTGTTTTTTTAACCAACCGATCAAAGCCGAGCGCCCGATTCCGGGTAAAATATCAGCAGTAAGCAGGGGACTGTACCAGCAATTATCTTTCCATCCCCATAAATTACCCGTGCTAGTTTCTAACCAATTCCCCAATCGATCGACTAATATCGCCTCTTTTGCCCCTTTTTTTTGAGCAGTTTGTGACGCTAACCAAGGAGTTAAATAATTACCAGTTTTATGTTCTCCTAAAACCCGTTGCCAAGCGGGATTATCCACTACCCACCCAATAATTCCCCGCTCTTGTCTAAGGTTTAAATCTTCGGGGAGAAATCTGCCTTTAATCCACTCCCTACCATCGGGAAAAATTGTAATTCTCAGGACAGGATAGAATAGGGATAATTTTTCGGCTCCTTGGCGAATTCGCCGCCAATCGGGATCGGGCCAGTGGAAAACCTGTAAACTAGAGTGCAGACGTTGGAGATGGTCTTGCCAATGGGTCAGGGGATGATCTAAGCTTTGTTGATAGATACGCAGGGTAGTAAATATTGTCGCTCCATAAAGCAGCCCAATATCATCAATACCGAGACTTATTCGCTCATCCTCGATTAATTCGCCATTATACCAATACATAATCAGTTAACTGTTTACTGACCTAGCTTATGAACCGTCAAAAATTTACTTGGGGATATTCTAGCTATAAATTGCGTCAGAGAGAAAATTTTAAAGAATTTCTGTGTTTACTGGGATTATTAATAGCGGCCTTAATTATCTATCTAGTGGGATTAGGTAATTTACCCTTGCGGGATTGGGATGAAGCGACCATCGCTCAGGTGGCCAAGGAAATTAGCCAAACCCCACTGGAACAATTGCGCTGGTTATTTCCTAGTCTTTGGGGTGATCCCTACCTGAATAAACCGCCGTTGATTCATAGTTTAATTGGTCTAACCTACCATTTCTGGGGCATCAATGAGGCCAATACTAGACTAATTCCTGCTTTTTTTACAGCTTTATCGGTGCCGCTTCTCTACCTTCTCGGTCGAGAAATTTTTCCGGCTCGTTTGCCAGCTTTACTGTCGGCCTTGATCTATTTAACTCTTTTACCGGTGGTGCGCCATGGCCGTTTAGCCATGTTGGATGGAGCGGTATTGTGTTTTGAAATCCTGATGTTTGTCTGTTTACTGCGCTCACGGCGCGATTTACGCTGGTCTGTGGGGGCGGGGTTAGGATTTGCCCTCCTTTGTCTGACTAAGGGTATTATGGGGCTATTATTGGCGGGTATCGGCTTTATTTTTCTGCTCTGGGATACCCCCCGGTTATTAACGTCTGCCTATTTTTGGTCGGGTTGGTTATTGGGAGCAACTCCCGCTTTTGCTTGGTATAGCGCCCAATTTTGGCACTACGAGCGGGAGTTTCTCGATTCCCTTTTTGTTCAACAGTTAAAGCGAGTTAGTGACGATCTGGACAATCATCGCGGACCGTTTTGGTATTATCTGCTGGAAATTCTTAAATATAGTTGGCCCTGGTTAATTTTCTCGGTTTGGGGTTTACGTTTAGCCCGTCAGGAACATCTCTACAGTTGGGCGAAGTTACTGTTAGTTTGGACGGGTGTTTATCTGTTGGTGGTTTCGGTAATGGCGACTAAGTTGCCTTGGTATATTCTGCCGATCTATCCGGCCTTAGCTTTAGCGGCCGGTTATGCCTTGGCGCAGCTGGGTAATCTTCCCATCGATCGCCCCTATCATCCAATCTGGTCAATTATTCTGGGTATTGTCGGTGTTGTGGCGGGTTTATTAGCTTTAATCGCCTATTTTCCTGGTAATTTTGCCCCGATCGAACCGATCCATCCCTTAATTCTTTTAACCTTATTATCACTTTCCCTGACCATGGTGACAACGGCGATTTTGTTAGCCCGGCGCTCGGAACAATTCAGCGTGGTTTTACTCTGGGGAATGTTGGTTTCTTTGTTTATTTTTGTCAATTCTCCCCTGTGGATCTGGGAATTAAATGAGAATTTCTCCGTCAAACCGGTGGCGAGTTTAGTGCAGAAATATGTGCCGGCCGATCACCCTGTTTATATTGCTTTTGCCTACGAGCGCCCCTCGTTAAATTTTTATAGTGGTCGTCGGGTTTTTCCCCTTGCTACTGAAGAATTAATCAATCATTGGCAAAGTCACAAGCAACCTTACCTAATTATCGATCGTCAAACCAAAGAAGCTACTGATTTAGAAGGATTAAAGGTGATCGAGTCCACGGATTCCGGTTGGTTTTTGGTGACGAAGCAGTAGTGAGGTTAATTTTATGAATGCTTTCGATAGCAAATTAGCTTCCGCTTTATCTTGCCGATTGCTGACTTGAAATATTACAAAAATTTTACAAGTTGCGTTAAAATCACCCCTAGCGATGAAACGCAGCACTTTTGTAATTGTTGAAACCGAGATTAATATGCTAAATAGGTCAATTACGGCCGAGAAAACCGAGGAATTCGCTCCTGCTGACCTGCAAGACCTGCTAGACTGCACCGATAGCTTTGTTAACCGTCATATTGGACCGACGGAGACGGAAATCGAGAAAATGCTGGCGGTTTTGGGTGTTGCTACTGTTGAGGAGTTAATCGCTCAAACTGTCCCCGCAGCAATTCGTTTAAAAAAAAGCCTTAATCTACCACCTGCCTTGAGTGAATACGCCGCTCTTGCTCAATTAAAAGCGATTGCCTCAAAAAATCAGGTATTTCGCTCCTTTATTGGCATGGGCTACCATGACTGTATCACCCCGCCGGTAATTCTCCGCAACATCTTAGAAAATCCGGGTTGGTACACCGCCTATACTCCCTATCAAGCGGAAATCGCCCAAGGACGCTTAGAAGCTCTCTTAAACTTCCAAACTCTCATCACTAGCTTAACCGGTCTAGAAATTGCTAACGCTTCCCTCCTCGATGAAGGAACAGCAGCCGCAGAAGCGATGAGCATGAGTTACGGACTGTGTAAAACTAAAGCCAATGCTTTCTTTATCTCTAGTAGTTGCCATCCCCAAACGATTGAAGTTGTTAAAACCAGAGCGATTCCTTTAGGTATTGACATTATTATCGAGGATCATCGTCTCTTTGACTTCCAAACGCCGATTTTTGGCGCACTATTACAATATCCAGCCACCGATGGCGTAATTTATGACTATCGGGAATTTATCGCCAAAGCGCAGGAAAATGGGGCTTTAGTCACCGTTGCCGCCGATATTCTCAGTTTAGCTCTGTTGACTCCCCCCGGCGAATTGGGGGCTGATATTGCCGTGGGTAGCAGTCAACGCTTTGGGGTTCCCTTGGGTTATGGGGGTCCCCATGCCGCTTATTTTGCCACCAAAGATGCCTATAAACGCAGTATTCCGGGGCGCATTGTCGGGGTATCGAAGGATAGTCAGGGTAAACCCGCACTGCGTTTAGCTTTGCAAACCCGCGAACAACATATCCGCCGGGATAAAGCCACCAGTAATATTTGTACCGCACAGGTGTTACTAGCGGTGATTGCTTCCATGTACGCGGTGTATCACGGACCGGAAGGAATCAAGAAAATCGCCCAAAGAGTGCAGAAATTAACCGCTTTATTGGCAACTGGCTTAAAACAGTTGGGTTATCAAGTGGGGAAAGAACCGCGCTTCGATACGCTCAAAGTTACGGTATCCACGGGAGTTAAGGACATCCTTGCCAAGGCAAAAACCCATAAGATTAATCTGCGTTATTTTGATGAGAATAATCTAGGAATTAGTCTCGATGAAACCAGCAGTCTCAGGGATGTGTGGGATTTATGGCAAATTTTTGCCCCCACCGAGGAATTACCCTTTACCGCAGCCGAATTAGTCGAGAAAATTAGTCTAGAATTACCCGCTAATTTAACCCGTACCAGTGCCTATCTTACCGAGCCGGTGTTCAATCGTTACCACTCGGAAACGGAATTACTCAGATATCTGCACCGTCTGGAAACAAAGGATTTAGCCTTAAATACTTCCATGATTCCCCTCGGTTCCTGTACGATGAAACTCAATGCCGTAGCGGAGATGATTCCGGTAACTTGGGCAGAATTCGGCAAATTACACCCTTTTGCCCCGATTGACCAAGCAGAAGGCTATCAACTGCTCTTTCAACAGTTAGAGACTTGGTTAGGGGAAATTACCGGGTTTGATGGCATTTCTCTACAACCGAACGCTGGTTCTCAGGGAGAGTATGCCGGTTTACAGGTGATCCGAGCCTACCATGAAAGTCGCGGTCAAGGTCATCGTCAGATTTGCTTAATTCCTGAGTCCGCTCACGGGACTAATCCTGCCAGTGCCGTTATGTGTGGTATGAAAGTAGTGGCGGTTAATTGCGATTCTCGGGGCAATATTGATATTGATGACCTGAAAACTAAGGCCGAGAAGCATCAGGATAATCTAGCGGCTTTGATGGTAACCTATCCTTCCACTCACGGCGTTTTTGAAGAGGGAATTAGCGAAATTTGCGCCTTGATTCATCAATACGGTGGTCAAGTGTATATGGATGGCGCCAATATGAATGCTCAGGTGGGTTTATGTCGTCCGGCGGATTTTGGCGCTGATGTCTGTCACTTGAATCTCCATAAAACTTTCTGTATTCCCCACGGTGGGGGGGGACCGGGTATGGGACCAATCGGAGTAAAATCCCATTTAGTGCCTTTTCTGCCCGATATTTCCCTAGTTTCGGCGAAATTATCCCCAGAAACCGCTAACGGTAAGCATCAGGACTCGATTGGGGCAATTTCGGCCGCGCCTTGGGGTAGTGCCAGCATTTTGGTGATTTCTTGGATGTATATCGCCATGATGGGGGCCGCCGGCTTGAAAAAAGCGACAGAAGTGGCAATTTTGAACGCTAATTATATGGCTTTTCGTCTGGAGTCGGCCTATCCAGTGTTATTTAAGGGTAGCGCGGGAACGGTTGCCCACGAGTGCGTGATTGATTTACGTCCCCTGAAAAAACAGGCCGGCATCGAGGTGGAAGATGTGGCAAAACGCTTGATGGATTTCGGTTTCCACGCGCCGACGGTTTCTTGGCCGGTGGCGGGTACAATGATGGTGGAACCCACGGAAAGCGAATCTTTGGGCGAATTAGACCGTTTTTGTGAAGCTTTGTTAACTATCTATCAAGAAGTACAAGCGATCGCTAATGGTAGCATGGATCCCCACGATAATCCTTTGAAAAATGCCCCCCACACAGCTGCAGTTTTAACTGCCGATGATTGGAGTCGTCCCTATTCCCGTCAACAGGCAGCCTACCCGCTTTCTTGGCTAACAGATTATAAATTCTGGCCAGTAGTGGGACGGGTTGATAATGCCTACGGGGACAGAAATCTGGTTTGTTCCTGTGAGGGGATGGACGCTTATAAGTAGGGTTTGCGGCAAAGAGTTTTTCCTGGGTGTAGGGTGGGGTGCATCTCATTTTTGTAAATCTACTAATTTGGGATTTTTCAAGGGAAACTTTCTCCTAAAATTGGGTGTGTTACTTTCAGTTTTATCACTCAATCCAAGCTTTTGGGGGGTTCTACCCCCCAAACCCCCCGTTGGGGGCGTGGCGCGGTCACTGAGCGTGTCGAAGTGCCGCCCCCAAACCCCCCGCGCATTAGCTTTTCGGTGGGATGCTTACACGCGATTGTTCATAT
>NZ_JBLZRT010000213.1:0-38538 GCF_048564745.1 Microcystis sp. | reverse complement strand
AAAATTCCCCAAGCTCCCTCTCTGTCCAGCAATGCTCTAAAGTTGATAAATATCAATCTAACAAAAACTCAAAGCCCTATTGTACAAGCTTTACAAGCATAAGTTGTTGATAGTTTTGCATGACAGGTTCGGTAGAGCCATCCTGTTTTTTCAGTGAACAGTAAACAGTAATGAGTGAATTGAAAACTCACATCTGCTAACTGATAACTGCTAACTGCTAACTGCTAACTAATAACTGATAACTGTTATGAGCGGCTAATTTCTTCGAGAATAGCCATCGCTTCTGTCACCCTATCTCTAGGGATAAATAAATGATCGTGATAATAACCAGAAATGACATTGACGCTAATTGCTGCTTCGGCTAGTTTCTCGCTAATCACCGCTAAAAATCCCACCGCCGCTAAACTAGAATGCACAGAAAGAGTAATTTGTCTATAAATATATTTGTACTGTAAATTCTTGCGATCGGCTTGCTGACGGGGAATAATCACCGTTATGCCTTCCTCTTCCTGAAATTGGCAGATAGGGGTTAATTGTAGCTGTTCTAGTCCTGTGGCTGTTAGGGAAGAGAAAACGAATTCTTCGGTATTTAGGACTGGTTTCAGGGATTGGAGCAGAATATCGAGATTAGTTTCGCCTTCCTTTGGTTTTTCTGGCGATTTTTTCGCCGCATCCATACAATGATTGGCAGCAGCGTCAGCCAAACTATTTTTAGCTCGTTCAATCCAGCGCCAGCTAATGCGATCGAATCGGGCAACTAATTGACAAGCACGCTGATAAAAGGGACGTAAACTATCGCTTTTTACCTTCCAGTCTCCCTTAACTTGATTGATGACTAATTGACTATCTCCGCGAATTTCTAGGCTTTTTAAGCCTAATTCTTGGGCTTTTTCCAATCCAATAATCAATCCCGTGTATTCAGCCTCGTTATTAGTGGCTCTCTCCATATATCTAGTCGTTGTCAAGGAATTACCCTCGGCTAAAACTATTACCGCTGCACCGGCTGCGCTCCCCGGATTGCCGCGAGAACCACCATCAAAATAGAGAACTGCTGAATTATCGGTTTTTTGAGCTTTTTTATCCATAATTTTCGTTAATAAATTCTTGTTATCTCCATTTTTATCCCTTTGACAATTCTAGGCGGTAGGGATTCCTGTCGGCAAAGCGGACAAGGCAGCAATAGCAAGATTTTAGCCGCTCGCCGCTACCGGGTAACTTTTTTTTCTTCGGGTTATTGACAATTATTTGCAGTTGTCGGTTATACTGAGAACAGCAGCCTAGAGTTATATTGCTAATAGTTCTCAATTAAAAGCCCCATGGGTATAGACAAATGGCCATCGGAAGGTGGGAAAATCTTCCCTCTTAGTGCTTGGGAGTGCTGGCAGCTCTACCACCGGCTCCAGACCCTAGACATTGAATGTAAATGCTCGCTCCATCAGCTTTTGCCAGTTCGCATCAATGGACGGAATCAACTTTTATAGCTGTGGATTGTCCTGCGACAGGTGGAGGCCTCCCGAGGCTGTTTAATCCCTTGGCTGGAAACCTGTTGGCGGGTATAATCCTTGAGAAAAATTAGCAATCTGAGAGTAAAAAGTGAGAAAGTATGTCAAAATCTGTAACTACCATGGTTCCCTTTCAAGTGGTCGGTCAATTCCTCGGTTTTGTCCTCAAGGACGGATATAAGGTAAAATACCTGAGAATCAGTGTTGATAAACGAGAATATTGGTTTAAGCCCGAAAAAACACTGCGAGACCACATACCTCTCAATATTGCTCTCCACTCATGGCTAAAAGTGACGGGAGAAAGTAGTCTTTATTCAAAAAAGGGAAAATTAAAACTGAGGGTACTAGGGATCGAGCATTTATCTGGCGAAAAAACCCCAGAAGTCACCCCGGCAAAAGCACAAAAAGCCACCGTCTTAATCTGTCAGAAGTCCGATTGTTGGAAAAATGGCGGTGCGAGAGTCTGCCAAAGGTTAGAGAGTGGTTTAGAGGAAAAAGGACTGGGAGAAGCGGTGAATATTAAATTAACTGGCTGTTTAAAACAGTGCAAAAAAGGCCCGAATCTGGTGGTTATGCCCGATAAAAAGCATTATAATCAGGTAGATCCCCAAGATGTCCCCTCCCTGATCGAGCGGCATTTTGCCACTTCTGAGCAAGGGAATAGCCTATCAGTTTAACCGGAAATTTAATCGGCGATCTCTGTTGACAAACGATCTTTTTTGTGTATCAAAGGGACGAAGTGCCTAAAATTGTAATAAATTAGGGGTAGAAAAAGTCAATTCTTGCCTCCGATAATTTATGACTGCTGCCACTGCAACCTTGTTAATTTCTTGTCCCGACCAGATTGGTCTGGTGGCGAAAATCGCTAATTTTATCTACGCTAATGGCGGCAATATTATCCACGCTGACCAACACACGGATTTTTCGGCGGGATTGTTTCTGATGCGGATAGAATGGCAATTAGAAGGGTTTAATTTGTCCCGTGGGATGATCGAACCAGCTTTCGCCGCTATTGCCAAACCTTTGCAGGCTAGTTGGTCTTTGCATTTTTCCGATACTGTTCCGCGTCTAGCTATTTGGGTGACAAAACAGGATCATTGTCTCCTCGATTTATTATGGCGACAACAGGCGGGAGAAATTAGGGCAGAAATTCCTTTAATTATTAGCAATCATCGACAATTACAATCAGTTGCCAATCAATTTGGTATTGAGTTTTATCATCTTCCCATTACCGCCGAAACCAAGATTGAACAGGAAGCCAGACAATTAGAGTTACTGCGGGAATACCGGATAGATTTAGTGATTTTAGCGAAATATATGCAGGTTCTAACCCCAGATTTTGTTAACTTTTTCCCCAATATTATCAATATTCATCATTCTTTTTTACCGGCTTTTGCGGGAGCTAATCCCTATCAACGGGCTTACGATCGAGGGGTAAAAATTATTGGAGCTACCGCCCATTATATCACTGCCGATCTCGATCAGGGGCCGATTATCGAGCAGGATGTGGTCAGAGTTAGCCATCGCGATACCGTAGGAGATTTAATTCGTCAAGGTAAGGATTTAGAAAGGGTGGTGTTAGCGCGAGCGGTACGTTTACACTTGCAAAATCGCGTTTTGGTTTACGCTAATCGCACGGTAGTATTCGCTTAAAATGGGATAAGATGTACTGGACAAAAAAGAGAGCATTGAAGCTTAAAAATTAGGAATTATCGGCG
The DNA here is from genome assembly GCF_048564745.1 of Microcystis sp. NCBI lineage: Bacteria > Bacillati > Cyanobacteriota > Cyanophyceae > Chroococcales > Microcystaceae > Microcystis > Microcystis sp. The sequence continues at coordinate 35,318 of NZ_JBLZRT010000213.1, read as the reverse complement.
CAATTGACTAAAATAGTAATAGACCAGATCAGAAGGAAAAAATTATCTATGACAACCACATCCGAAGACGTATGGCGACTCTTAGCCGAATTAACTGCCGCTCAAAAAGAAACTGACAAACAACTCAAGGAAACTGACCGACAACTTAAGGAAGTCAGTCAACAACAGAAGGAGACTGAACTACTATTGAAGGAAGTTAGTCAACAACAGAAGGAAAACGCCCAACAACAGAAAGAAACTGACAAACAACTCAAAGAACTGGGCAAACAAATTGGGGGACTCGGTGCCAAATTCGGCAGCTTTACCGAAGGACTTGCCCTTCCCTCAATGGAAACGATTCTCAGACAACGCTTTGGTATGGAAGTTATCAGTCCCAGTGTGCGAGTCAGTAAAGAAGGACAACACCTAGAAATTGATGTTCTTGCCTATACCAATGGTGAGCTAAATACTGCTTATATCGTTGAGGTTAAAAGTCATGCCAGAGAGGATTTTATTACACAATTAAAAAGTATTTTGCAACGGTTTCGCCGCTTTTTTCCTGAACACAAAGATAAAAAACTCTATGGCATATTAGCGGTGGTGGATTTATCCCCAGAATTACGCGAAAAAATTCTGCAAGAAGGGCTTTATGTGGCTCGGATTCATGACCAAGTATTTGAATTAGATATTCCCGATAATTTTCAACCTCAAACCTATTAAATAACCCTGCCTTTAGGAAAAACTTTTTCAGTAAACCTTATTGTACTTGTCCGCGCAGAGCATAACGATCTTTTTCTAAACCGAAAGCGAAGAGAAAAGAATGGCGTATAGTGGGGTTAGAGAGAGTAAAAAAGAGAAAGAGAGCGATAACAGCTAATAATGAGGATAAAGTAAACATAGTTTCGTAGGAAATTGCTAAAACCCCCAGAATTGGACCGGCTAAGGCTGTTCCCACATCAAAACCGCCGACACAGATAGAATAGGCCCGGCCGCGTTCTTGGGGCCCAGAGCGATCGGAGATTAAAGCCAGTAACATAGGGAATAAAATCCCCCCTCCCGTACCTTCGAGGATAGCGGCTAAAATTAAAGCGGAGGAAGATCGGGCAGAAGATAGAACCAACATGGATAAACCATAGCAAAAAACGCTAATAGTGACGAATAAACCCCGTCCATAGCGATCACTGGCTCCTCCCGACAAAATACGTCCGATTACCCCCGATACTGCCGCATAACTGTAGAATACACCAGCACTGAAAGGTATCTGATTTTCGAGGAGAAACAGGGGTAAAAAAGCGACTAAACCGCCGAATAAAGTACCAACCAGCAGAAAAACTAAGGTAGGGACTAAAAAAGCCCGCTCTTGACATAATGCCCAGAAACTGCGCTCAATTGTCGGATTTTCTGCCTTCATTTCCGCTAATTTTTTCTTGAAGTCCGGTTCTTGAATGGAGAAACCCAGGAGAAAGGCGATCGCTCCTGAGGTGGCGGAAACTAGAAATAAACCGTTATAACCGATCGATTCGTAGAGATAACTGCCTAAAGCCGGACCGATTCCCATGCCTATGGGTGCAGTTAAGCTCATATAACCAATTATCTCCCCCCGTTGACGAACGGGGGAAAAATCCACCACTAGGGTACTGTAACCGGTGGTAAAAGCGGCGATACTGAGACCATGGTAGGCGCGGACGGCGAATAAAGAGGAAAGATCGCGAAAAAATAGATAACCGAGGGGTGCGGTAGCGGCGACAATAGTTCCAAATAAAACCACTAATTTGCGACTGCGGCGATCAACTAGATTGCCTAACCAACTGCGCGATAAAATTAAACCGATAGCAAAGGCCCCCATGACAAAACCGATATCTTGTTTGCTACCGCCTAGGGAGTCAATATAGGTGGGGAGAGTGGGGAGGAGAGTGGTAATACTTGTCCAGAAAAACAGCGCCGTGACGAAGAGGAAGAGTAGTTGACGACGAGTCTCGGCAGTAAGCGATCGAAAAGTTTTGAAAGCGTTCACAACAGCGACCGTCACAGGCAACAAAAAGACCCGGAGATCACGCCAGTCACAAGCATCCCGTATTGCTGCTACCTTCCGGTCCTGACAAGGTTAAGGCGTTGCGATCGCATGAGTCCGAGTCTTTTCTATCATAACATCTTTTTCGGGGATACCGGTATTTTTTTTCTGGAGAATTTCCTCTCAATCTAGACTGTGAACGGAAATTTCCTCAACGAGGGGGTTTTTGCAATTGTTGTTGTAGAGAAGTTTCCGGTTTGATCGCCAATCCGCTAAACTGTCGCATTAAGAGTGAAGGACTCTCGCTGGAATCGGCAGCGAGGAAAAATAACCAACGGCTGCCGGGGGTGAGTTGTTCGATGGAATTGAAGTTACTTGTCAACCAAATTACAGGTAAATTAGGCAGATTAGAATTTTTTTGACTAGCTTTTGCGTCTATAGCCGCTAAAGTTTCTAAAATGACCCTTTCCCCCTGAATTAAACCCGTTTCACCGGTCCAGAGTTTCACATTTAATTGCCGACGATGGACATAAAAATAGAGGGAAGCGGCGGCAATAATCGCCCGTTCAAAACTGTCTTCTTGCCAATCACAGAGGGTATCGAGACAGATAATCACTTCCTGTCCTCCCGTCAACACTTCTAATTCCCGAATTTGCAATTCTCCCAAACGGGCGCTAGTTTTCCAGTGAATTAAACGGGTAGAATCACCCTGGCGATATTGTCTCAGGTTACGCGTAAGTCCTTGACTAGCCCTTTGATAATAGCGATTATTTTCTAATGTTTGTTCCATCTCTTGACCGAGGGAATCGATCAGGGGACATTGTTGCAAGGGTAAAACTTGGGGATAAACTAAAGCTTTAGCCGCTGCTTGCTGACAACGACGACACCAAAATAAACCGAGAGGGGCCGCTGTTCTTAATTGTACTTCTTGCCAGTGATAAATACCCCGTTTACTGGTGGGTAAATAATAGGTCCAACGATGGCTACTTTTGGGGGCAATCGCTTCTATTGGGGTTATTTTTGGCTGATTGAGGACAATTGGCAGCATATCTGTCACTTCTAACAGATTTATCGGCTGATTGCTCGTATTTTCTATCTCTAGGCTAATACTAAGATCGTCTCCTGCACTTACGGGTACAATGGCAAGACGACGCACTTTCAGGGGAAGAAGGGAACGACGGGGTAGAATTATCGATAAAATTAAAACAGCGATCGTCGTGCCAGAGATAGCATACAACCATCCCGCCATGGTATTGGTCGCCGCTCCGAAAAAACAGAGGGTAATGCCAATGATTACCCCACCACCGTAAGCGGGTAAAATACCGCGATCTTCTAACCAAGTTTTCATAGGGTTTAATGGTTTTGTCGTCTTTGCTAGAAAGCTAAAAATCAGTCCCACACTTCTATAATTCCCCCAAAAGCCCTCTGATCAGCTAAGGGAGTCCTATCCCTTGCCACTATTGTTATTTTTCTTAACAAAACTTAACAATTGAAGGCAAAATTTTGCTTGCTTTTGTGGGCAGATTTTGGGATAATATTTTTAAAAGAGTTTATTCATAATCGGAATTTAACAGTCGAGGATAAACACAAACATCCCATTATAAAACAAGCATAACCCAAGCCGCCGCTAAAGTCAAGCACTTACTCTAATTATTTTTCGCCTGAAACTTCTAATTCCGTGGTCGGTGGGGGGTTGGGGATATTAGTTAAAATAACAAAGGTTGAAAACCGTGTTTGCGGGAAGCTGCACCGATTTGTTCCATTTTAGGGACGGTAATTTGATTGCGTCCCCAAGAAAAATTAGTTTGCCAACCCTCCAACTCCAATAAAATCGCCTCAGCAAAACAGGCAAACATTTGACGAGAGGGAATATCCATATTAACGATTTTCATAATTTTCCAGTCAATATCGAGGGAATGCTCGACAATGCCGCCCTTAATCACCGAAATATCGGGGGCATTTAACACCGTGCCTAAATTTTTCGGATAACCACCATCAATAATAATACAGGGGCGTTTGAGTTTATCTGGATCAATTTCCACCCCTTTAGGCATACTAGCCACCCAAACAATGATATCAGCCAGGGGTAAAGCCTCCTCTAGGGGAAGAATTTTACCGCGTCCTAACTCCTCTTGCAGAGATTGTAAACGCTCTTGATTGCGTGCCACACATATTAGTTCTTTTGTATTGGTTTTTTCATTTAACCAACGACAAACAGCGCTGCCGATATCTCCGGTGGCCCCACAAACCACGACGGTAGATTGAGCTAAATCGATGCCCATTTTTTCAGCGAGGGTTTCCACCTGAGTGCAGATGACGTAAGCGGTGTGGGTGTTACCGGTGGTAAAACGGCCAAAATCTAGCTCGATATTCCGCACCTGTCGATTATCTTTGAGATTAAATTCCTCGAAAATAATTGAAGAAAAACCGCCGAGTGCGGTGATGTTGATACCACTTTTTTGAGCGAGTGCCATGGCATTTAGCACCTTACGAATAGCAGACTTCACCCAACGATTCGACAACATCTCCGGTAAAAAACAGGATTCGATATATTTCCCTCTGATGGTTTGCCCCGTGATGCTGGTGACGTGAAAATCATCGACAATTTGTGGGGGGGCCGCACACCAAAAATCTAATCCCTGGTTAGCATATTCAGGATAACCTAGATCGTCGGCGACCGATTGGGCGTGTTCTAAACTGGTAAGATGACCTATAAGACCAAACATTGATTGTTCTTTCGTTAGACTAGATGGCACTAGATAAAAATTAGGATATTGCTAAGAAATCGTTAAGACTCTTAAATATAATACACAAAAGAGCCGCTCTGTGTTGAGCGGCAGCAGGGCGAAAAAAAGAAATCTCGACGCTCAAGCTTTAGACAGCAGTTAATCCGTAGGCAGACATTCGCATAATATCACGGGTGCTGAAACCGATATTGCTTAAAGCTTCCCCGTAGCTAATCATGAAGTCTTCCACGAGGGCCTCTTTTTCCATACCGAGGACGCGAGCATCATTCTCGACTTGATTGAGCATTCTCCAGACAATGGGAAGATTAGCGCGATTTGCCGCTTCTAATTCCTCTTTAGCGGTTTCAAAGTTCGCTTTTAGCCATTCTTCGCCAAAATTGAGATGTAAATATTCGTCTTTAACTACGCCTTCAGTAATTTTACGCGCAAAGGGATCAGCAACAGGAATATAAATATTATAGGCAGCGATCGCAAAAGCTTCGATAATCAAAGATTGGATTAATAAACAGGTGACAACTTTACCTTCTGCGTAGGCAATTTGGAAGTTATCGTGCAGAGAGGCAAAGAATTCTCTGGCATAATCCATATCAGGAGTGATTTTCAAATTTTGGCCGCAAGCTTGAAAACCTTTCATGTGACGGTTTTCCATTTTTGCCAGACGGTGTAACTCTTCTTTGTTATCGGCGAGGATGTCTGCTAATTGAATATAATTGCTATTGGCCTCGTATTCGCCTTCAATAACGATGGCATTAATGCGACTATAGGCTGATTTATAGGTTTCGCTGGTGAAATCAAGCTCTGATGATACAGCAAGCTCTGGCATAAACTCGATTGACTCCTATTTCTGACGAGATTTTTCCGACGTTCTTTCCAGTCTAGGGTAAGCTTTCTAGATGGAGTTATCTTTTTACGAGTCTAGCTCGATCGGTCTTTTTTGTATAGCTTGGCTTGAGAGGCTGACTTGCCAAGTTAGCTATAGCGGTTATCTTTTGCCACTGAAAACAAGTTTAGAGGCAATCCCTTCTTAACAGACGAGATTGCCGGCTGTTTGCTCAAACCGTGGCTAAAGATTTCCGGCGCTCGGCCTGTTGTAAGATGGCCCTGGCTGCCTGTTTACCCGATAAAGTGGCCCCTTCCATGCTATCAATGTAATCCTGTTGGGTATAACTACCAGCCAGGAAAAAGTTAGGGATAGGAGTCGCTTGCGAGGGACGATAGACATCCATCCCCGGTGCTTCCCGATAGAGACTCTGGGCCAATTTCACCACACTAAACCAAGTCATCTTTAACTCCCGGGAGGAGGGAAATAACTGATGGACTTGCGCTAAAACGTGCTGGGCGATATCTTCATTTTTAGCTTTAATAAAAGGATCCCCGGGGGTTAAAACCAACTGTAATAAAGAGCCTTCTCCGGGGCGATAATAATCCCTAGGACTGGTGAGAGCAAGATCTGCAAAACAGGAAAAATCCGCTTGGTGGGTGTACAAAAGATTGTCAATTCCCACCGCTTTTTGCAGTTGTCGCCGTTTTTCGGCATCATTTAACTCCGTCACCCAACCGTCAAAACGCAATTGTACCGTGGCGACGGGGACGGCTTCTAGTCGGAAAATATTGTCAAAAATCGGCATTTTCCGCCAATCTTGGGGAATAAGACGCTGAACACCGGGGACATCACCAGCGCAAACGTAGGCATCTGCGGTGATAGTTTCTGTGGTTTCTCCGTTAGCGACGATCAGGCCATTAACTTGCAGATTTTCGCCCTCTCCAGAATAGAGAATTTCCCGCACCTGACGACGGGTAGAGATTTTGGCGCCCCGTGCCTCCAGATAGTTAATAATCGGTTTATGCAGGTATTCGTGGGGGGAACCTTCTAACATCCGCAGGACGGAAGCTTCGGTTTTAGCGGCGAAAAATTGGAAAATCGTCAGCATACAACGGGCCGAGATATTTTCCGTATCGATAAATCCTAAGGCATAGGCGATCGGATTCCACATTTTTTTTAAACTGCCGTCATTACCGCCATGGCTACGAAACCAATCGGCAAAACTAATCGAGTCCAGATCCCGAATCGTTTTCATCGCTCCTTGGAAGTCTATCAGACCGCGGACGATGGGACTGGTACCTAAGGCCAGAGAATTAAAGATTTTATCGGCTGCCGAGAGTTGGGAGGAGGTGAAAAAGGCTTTTAAACCGTTAAAAGGCGCACCTGCGGCGAAACGGAAGTCTAATTCGCCGATTTTTCCCCCTTCGTTGATAAAAGTGTGGGTGTGTTCTTTGAGTAGTAGGGATTGAAAAGCGCCCACTTTTTTCATTAACTCAAAAAGATTATAGTAACAACCAAAAAAGACGTGCAAGCCCATCTCGATGTGATTACCGTCCGCATCTACCCAACTACCGACTTTTCCACCGACAAAGGGACGAGATTCTAAGATTTCTACTGTACAGCCCGCATCGACCAGATCGATAGCTGTTGCCATTCCCGCTAATCCCGCACCAACGATCACCACTCGCATTTGTCAAGTTCCTGTTACAATTTTTCACTAAATCTTTATTTTACCCCGATCGGTCTGGTGTTTCTTGCTGGCGATTTTTTCAGGGGCGCTTGAGAGCGTGGCAGAATAATTGAGAGTTGCACTAGGGAGAAGTCATTTTGAAGCGATCGCTAGAGGGGAGACAGGGATTAATTATTGTCAGTATTATTTGGATATTGGGGATATTAGTCGATAGATTCTGGTTTAGTCTCGATCATACTATTCCTGCTTGGGATCAGGCCGATTATCTCAACGGTGGGATTATCTATACCCAAGCTTTCCAAAATCCGCGCTGGTTTGATGGGGATTGGTGGCGCGGTTTATGGCTAATGTCCCCGAAAATTCCCCCTTTAACCTATCTTTTAACGATTCCCTTCTTTAATCTCTTTGGTATTAGCGTTGATGCGGGTATGTGGGTAATGGCCATCTATAGCGCCCTACTGCTCTTTTCTGTGTATGGATTGGGAATTATCCTCTTTAATGGGACTGTAGCACTCTGGGCGGTCTTAATCTGTCAATTTCTACCCGGTTTATACTATTATCGCCTCGAATATCTCTTAGATTTTCCCTTAGCGGCAATTGTAACGTTTTCTTACTTTTGCTTGACATGGTGGCGATTTAGTGGTCAAGGCTGGCTAAAAGCGATCGCTTTCGGGATTTCTTTCGGTTTAGGGATGTTAGTCAAACAAACCGCCCTATTTTTCCTCTTTTTACCGATTTTGTGGGTATTGGGCGAAAATCTCCGGCGAAAACGTTGGGGCAATCTAGCGCAATTAATGCTGAGTTTTTTGACGGCAGCATGGTTAATGTTTCCCTGGTATCGGACGAATTGGTTATTAATGTTAACTGCGGGCAAACGTGCCACGGTAGATTCGGCGATTTTGGAGGGAGATCCGCCTCTTACCAGTCCAGATGCCTGGACATTTTACGCCCAAGTTTTACCCTATTTTCTTTCTTGGGTATTGTTATTAGTTCCTGTGGTGGGATTATTAATCTCCTTACGTCATAGAAAAACCGAAGATAAGGTTAATCGTCCTGTGTGGATTTGGTTAGGAGTTTTTCTGCTGGGGGGATACCTATTATCATCCCTCAATATCAATAAAGATGCTCGTTATATTTTGCCGCTTTTACCGACTTTATCCTTAATTTTATCCGTTGGTTTATTATCTTGGCGCGGTCGTTTTGCCCCCGCTATCCGTTGGGGAACGATAACTATTGCCGCTATCCTCACCAGCTTAAATTTATTCCCCTTGGGGGGAGATATAATTACTAACGTTTTCAGTCCCAAATTACAACACCATCCCTATTTAAAAACTGGCTGGCAAAACGAAGAAGTAGTTAAAGAGATTCTAGCCGATTCTCCCTATCTTCGCAGCACCCTAGGGGTTTTACCTTCCACCCCCGAATTAAATCAACATACCTTCTCTTTCTACGGTGGTAAACATAATTCCCAGGTTGCCGGCAGACAGGTGGGAGTTCGGGAAGAAGATATCGAAAAGGATGTCAATTCTTTAGATTGGTTTTTAACTAAAACTGGTGAACAGGGTTCCGTCCCCGATGTCCAGAAAAAAATTGTTAATCGAGTCGCCACTGGGCCAGATTTCCAAGTGGAGAAAACTTGGCAGCTACCAGATGATAGTACCCTATCCCTACACCGTAAAATAGACCCCTCCGTCACGGTTAACCCCCTTGAAAATGCGCCAAAACGGGTGGAATTAAGAGAGATTGCCATTACCGAAAAAGCTTCTCCTAATCAACCAATTTCTGTGGTTTATAAATGGGCAGGAGACTGGCAACAATTAAAGTCAGGGATAGTGATTTTAACCTGGCAAGAAGTGGACGGTAAGGATTATTGGATGCACGATCACGGTATAGCTATGGGGGGATTAATGGCAGAAAAATTAACTCCAGAAGAGCAACAAAAGGGTTTTGAAGTCACTGAAAAAACCGCCATGCAGTCGGCAGCAACCCCCGGAGTTTATCGCTTATCTGCTGTCTATCTCAATCGGGAAACCGGGGAAACCTATCCGATTAAAACTAATGCTCAAATTACCATCGATCCTCAAGTTCCCAAGTTAGCAACGCCCCAATTAGATTTAGTCACCCAATTGCGCTTAAAGTCTGCTAATATTGGTCAAGGATTAACGGGTATTGAGCCAATTTTTGAGTTAACTAATCGTATCAATCAATACGATTCTATTCAGGATTATGTGCTGCAAGCAGACAAGGCTTTTTCCTATCGTTTACAGCAACAAAATCCCCCCGATAAATTATCTTTAGCCTACGGATTAGCAATTTCTAAGGTACTACAACAGGATGTGGCAGGGGCAATAAAAGCCACGGAGGAAATGATTAAAATTGACCCCCATAATCCCTATCATTATGCTTATCAAGGTTTTATTTATCTCTACGATTGGCAACCGCAAGCGGCCCAAAAAGTCTTAGATCAAGCTAGACAATTAAATCCCGATAGTGAGGAAATTAAGACTTTAAATGCAGTGGCTGCCCTGATGGGGGGAAATCTCGTTAAAGCTTGGCAATTATGGCAGTCAAATTAAAATAGAGTGGGAAGTGGGGTGTGGGGTGTGGGCTTCGGCCGTGAGCTCAGCCGAACGGGTGTGGGAGGTGGGGGAGTGGGGAAGTCGGGAAGTGGGAAGAATAAATAAAAATAATCTCCTGACTACTGACTACTGACTACTGACTACTGACTCCTGACTCCTGACTACTGACTACTGACTACTGACTCCTGACTACTGACTCCTGACTACTGACTCCTGACTTCTGACTCCTGACTCCTGACTTCTAACCCAATGTTGGACAAAGATAAGTAAAAATTATTGATTTACTGCAAAAACTTGAGAATATTTAAATTAACATTCCGCAATATTTATAAATTCTTAAGAATTAATTGAGAAAGATTTTTATTTAACAACGACGTTATGCTGGTAACAGCGATTTGATAGAATTTCATAGTGGGTTGTTCTGTGCTTTTTTGGGCAGCAATGGTTGAAACCGTTGCCACACCTAGAAGGTGATCCTAATTAAGACGGGTAAATCAGTCAATTTCACCCACAACGATGATCTTTTTTTTGTGTAGTTTTATTGCAAAAAAAAAGTTTTTTTGACAAAAAGCAGAAAGTATGATACGAACCAACGTATTTCTGGTTGCGAGTAATTATTGTAGAGAAGGGAGAAGGGAGACGGGAGAGATAGGGAGAATAAATAAAAGCAATCTCCTATCTCCTGAATACTGACTCCTGCCCCCCTGCCTCCTATCTCACCCTTGAGATAACTACTGTAACAACTCCCTGGGATCGGTGACTTCCCCTTTAATTGCTGCCGCTACCACCATCGCCGGACTCATCAACAAAGTGCGACCGGAAGCGGAACCTTGACGACCTTTAAAATTACGATTGGAGGAGGAGGCGCTGATCTGATCTCCCTGCAATTTATCGGGATTCATGGCTAAACACATAGAACAGCCCGCCTCGCGCCATTCAAAGCCCGATGCTAGGAAAATTTGGTCTAATCCTTCCGCTTCCGCCTGTTTTTTGACTCTTTCGGAACCGGGGACGATAAAAGCTTTCACATGGGGGGCCACACGATGACCTTGGGCAAATTTGGCCGCTTCGCGCAGATCACTGATCCGGCCGTTAGTACAGCTACCGACGAAGCAGACATCGATTTTTGTGCCTTTAATCGGGGTGCCGGGGGTGAGTTTCATGTATTGATAGGCTTCCTCTGCGATCGCTCTTTCACTTGCCGGTAAACTATCGGGAGTGGGAATGACTTCGTTAACCCCGATTCCTTGGCCAGGAGTAATCCCCCAAGTAACGGTGGGTTCGATTTCACCGGCATCAAAGACCACCACATCGTCATAAACCGCATCGGCATCGCTTTTAATGCTTTCCCACCAATTAACCGCACTTTCCCAGTCTTTGGGTGCAAAATCACGACCTTTGAGGTAATCGTAGGTGATTTGATCGGGGTTGATATAACCACATCGGGCCCCACCTTCGATCGCCATGTTACAAATCGTCATCCTTTCTTCCATGGACATCCGTTCAATTGTACTACCAGCGTACTCGTAGGCATAACCAACACCGCCTTTAACGCCTAATTGACGGATAATATGGAGAATTACATCTTTAGCATAGACTCCGGGGTTTAAATCGCCGTTTACCTCGACTCGACGCACTTTTAATTTCGATAGGGATAGGGTTTGGGTAGCAAGAACATCGCGCACTTGGGAAGTGCCGATGCCAAAAGCGATCGCCCCAAAAGCGCCGTGGGTGGAGGTGTGGGAGTCACCACAGGCGATCGTCATCCCGGGTTGGGTTAGTCCCTGTTCGGGAGCGATCACATGAACTATGCCCTGATTGCCGGAACCTATGCCGTAGAAAGGAATATGATTGGTTTGAACATTAGTTTCGATCGCTCGGATCATTTCCTCGGCCAAATCGTCAAGGAAAGGACGCGCCTGATTTTCGGTGGGGACGATGTGATCGACGGTGGCAATAGTCCGTCCCGGAAATAATACTTTTAAACCCCTTTCTCTCAGCATCGAAAAAGCTTGGGGACTGGTGACTTCATGGACTAGATGCAGTCCGATAAATAATTGTGTCTGTCCACTGGGAAGAATCTTAACCGTGTGTGCGTCCCAGACTTTATCGAATAATGTTCTTGCGCTCATTGACTTTGGAATGATAGTCATCTCCCTAATCATATCAGCTAACTCCAGCCGATAAATATTAATTTTTTCTTTTCTCTTGGTTAGTAGGTATAATAGGTAAATAGCTCTGTTTTTGCCAGATTAAGACCATCAGTTTTTGATTGAAATCAACGACTTTCGCTAATAACTATTTGAGTAATTCCTTCTGCTCCTTACCCTCCGTTTCCTATAATCTTTCAAGAGGATTTAGTATAAAATTATCTTGATTTTACCCCAGAAGCCATAGCAATAAAAAATTTATTCTTTTCTTGTCACCGCTAAATTATGCTTGCCAACTCTCCTGTTCAGATAAATTTCTCCGAGAACAATTAATCCTAGAATCAGAGGTAAACTCAGCCATGCGCCTAGGTTTCCTAAGTAGTTAATACTAATAGCAATCAGGAGAGTTACCCCCATATAAATAATTGCTACTTGTGGATGAGACAAGCCAGATTTTTGTAATCTTTGATAAAGGTGACTGCGGTGAGCTTGGAAGATATTTTCCTTTCTTAATAATCGACAAATCAGGGTATAAATAGCATCACCAATCAGAGGTAAAGTGATAGTTAAAGCTGACCAAGCTTGACTTTGATTGCCCTGGGAATTAAGTAAAACCATAGCGACAATTGCCCCCAGACTGGTGCTACCCACATCACCCATAAAAATTTTCGCTGGCGACCAATTCCAGAAGAGAAAACCGCCTAAGGCCGCCACTAAAAGCCATAAAATTGGTTGCTGAAAATAGAGAGCGAGAAACCCTAATTGTACCGCCGTACAGCCAGCCACCAAGCCATCGAGACCATCCATAAAATTATAAAAATTAATCATTGCGGTCAGGCCGATAATTGTGACAATAATAGCCAAAATTTTGCCGCCAAAACCCAAATCTGATAGCCACGATTGGGGAAAAGCACCGAAAAAAGTGACCGCAACACTAGCGGAGGATAACTGGACTAAATAGCGAATACTAGAGGGAATACCGCGACGATCATCGAGAAGGCCGATAATAATTAAAGGAGTCAGGGATAACCACAGGGGAATAAGAGGTAGGGAAGGAGAAAGGAGAAAATAACTGAGGCCGCTGGTCAGAGCAAAAGCGACGACAAAACCGAGTCCACCCCCCCTAGGTGTGGGTTGACTATGGCTGCTACGCTCATTGGGAATATCTAACAATTGTTGGCTAAAACGTTGTTTAATCAGGGCAACCACCAGAAAACTAATCAGAAAACTGATGACTGAGAGTAGGGGTAATAACATAGGGATTTTTGCGCTCAGATTAATTATCGATCCTACGCTGTTCGGTGACAAAAAGTGCCGATATTGCCATCGTGGTTTTAGTCAGTGTCAGCATCCCACTTCCAAAGCTAAGGCACTCTGGGGTTTGGGGAATATGATCAGCAATTTTAGGTTTAATCTACTCTCGATCGCTTTTCACCTGACTGATGCGACGAACGTTTAAAATATCGCTCATTAGCTTAATTTGAGTAACACAGCGTTCAAATTGTTGCAGGTCTTTTACTTCAATTTTCAGGGAAATTAAAGCGGGTTTACCGAAATTAGTCTTAACTCCGGCATTGCGAACGTTAATATTTTGGTCACTTAAACGAGAGAGAATATCTTTTAAAACCCCGACGCGATCGATCACTTCAATCTGAATATTTACCGGATAAGTTGGATAACGTCCCTGGTCATCTATAGGATTCCAACTAACAGGAATTAAGCGTTCAGCTTCGGCTTTTTCCACATTCGAGCAGCCCTGACGGTGAATAACAATACCTTCCCCGGCGTGGGCGACTATACCGGTAATATTTTCTCCTGGTAAAGGACAACAACAACCGGCTAAACGATAGACTAATCCCTCCACACCGGCGATCGGTGATTTACTAACGGGTAAAGCCCTTTGAACGGGAGAAGGTGGTAGAATCAATTGGGAATCAGTCAGGACATCGGGCGGATTTTTAGCTGTTAAAATTTCCTGTTGATTTTTAACTGCTTCTTGCAGACGATTAACCACATTTTTTAGGGTAACTTCGCCGTAACCTAAGGCCGCCAATAAATCATCTACTGCCACATAATTGCACTGTTTAGCCACCGATTGCATTCGTTCTGATTTCAGCAGGGCATCGAAGCCAGTTTTACCTAATTCTTTCTCTAATAAATCACGACCTCGGCTAATATTTTCTTCTCGGCGCGATTTTTTGTACCATTGCCGGATGCGATTTCTGGCGCTAGGAGTAACGACAAAATTTAACCAATCTAAACTAGGATGACTATGCTTGCTGGTGAGAATTTCCACCAGATCACCATTTTGCAAGGGAGCATCAAGAACTGACCATTTACCATTAATTCTTGCCCCTTTCATCTGATTACCTACTTCGCTATGAATATGATAGGCAAAATCTACCGGTGTCGCACCTTGGGCGAGGGCTACCACATCACCTTTGGGGGTGAAAACATAGATATCTTCTTCAAAGAAATTATTTTTGAGGCCATCCATGTATTCTTGGCCATCTTTAAGGTCTTTTTGCCAGTCGAGCAGATTACGCAGCCAAGCGAATTTTTCATCCGCAGCGGTTAAAGTTGTTTGACTAGAACCGGTTTCTTTATACTTCCAATGGGCTGCAATCCCGTATTCAGCAACGTGGTGCATTTCTAGGGTGCGAATCTGCACTTCTAGGGGGCGGGCATTTAAACCAACAACGGTGGTATGGAGGGATTGATAACGGTTAGCTTTTGGTAAACCGATATAGTCTTTAAAACGGTTGGGAATCGGGGTAAATTGGTCGTGAACTACGGCTAAACAACGATAACATTCCTCTTTAGTTTCGACGATAATGCGGACGGCGGCGATATCATAAATCTGCTCGAATTCTTTGCCCTGATTGTGCATTTTATGATAGATGCCGTAGAGATGTTTGGGGCGACCCTGTAAATCAAGAACTTTTATGCCAATTTCTTGCAATTTTTCCCGCAATGTGTTAGTGACGGTTTCGATGCGGGCCTCTCGATCGATGCGTTTTTCCGATACCAATAACTGTACGGTGCGATAAGCATCGGGTTCGAGGTATTTAAAGCATAAATCTTCTAATTCCCATTTAAATCGCCCAATCCCTAAACGGTTAGCCAGAGGAGCAAAGATTTCTCTAGTTTCGAGGGCGATGCGTTGCTGCTGTTGCGGGTTAAGGTGTTCGAGGGTTTGCATATTGTGCAGGCGATCGGCTAATTTGACCACGATGACGCGGATATCTTGAGCCATCGCCAGGAACATTCGGCGAAAATTCTCCGCCTGCCGTTCAGTTTTGCTAGAAAAGTTGAATTTGGAGAGTTTTGTCACCGCTTCCACCAAATTACGCACCTCGACACCGAATCTATCCTCGATTTCCTCGGGGGTGACTTCCGTATCTTCCACCACATCGTGAAGGAATCCCGCCGCGATCATTGCCCCATCACCCCCCAGATCTCGCAGTAATCCCGCCACGGCTATGGGATGGGCGATATAGGGTTCCCCGGATTTGCGATACTGCCCCTCGTGGAGTTTGTGAGCGAAATTAAAGGCCCGACAGATTAAACCGCTATCGGGATTCTGGGGGTCGTTTTCGTAGGTAATCAGGCATTCTTTCAGCCAATCGGGTAAAACTAACGCTTTTTTCGGTTCCGTGTCCCGGGGAAGGACGGTGAGGGTTTCTGGTTGGGTGGCAGTGATGGCGTTCATGGTTAGATCGGGGGGATAATAGGGGGGGGGTGGAGACGGATAACTAGAAAATTATTAGGCCGAAGGGATGCCAGATTACTTAACTCTCTAACACTGGAATCGGATCGATCGGCGAAAAGGGCGGGATTCTTTTAAGTTTTTGTCTCTGGTCGGGAGGAGGACTTGCAACCGTGACGGCAAATCGTTAATCTTATGTAACAAATTCTAACGCGCTTTGTATTGGATGCTACCGACAAATTACCATCAAGCCTACAAATCTTTGTTAAGAAAACTGGAGGATTTCAGTCTTGCCCTTCTGGATGGGGATGCTTCCACGGGGTTACAATCTTTTCAAGCTTTACAAACCTGTCTAGAAGGGGAGATATTGTCACTAAATGATGACAATTTTAGCCCAGAGGTGGCTAATCGTTGGCGCACGGTCCAGACGGAACTATATCGATCGTGGCGATTGCTGGAGACGGACTGGTTATTTTTGGCCTCAGCGCGGCAAGGACGGGAGAAGCGTTTACGGATAATTAGCGAGCGAGTGGCGACTTTAAAGGGGTATTGTCGGGTTTTGTTAGGGGAAGTTGTCGATTAGTAATTAAATGCTCGATCGCCGTTTGTGTGGCATACTTGACCCTAAGTAGGTAGGCGTTAAAAATTATCAGATGCCCCCCTTATTAAGGGGGATCCCCCCGCCTATCGGCACCCCCCTTATCAAGGGGGGCAGGGGGGATCAGAGGCAAAATCTATCTTCGATTTAATTATAACTACTTACTTAAGTCCTAACTTTTATCGTTACCGATCGCGTCATGTTGGAAATTAAAGACCTAAAAATTGCCTACCCGACCGAATTAAGTTCTCCCTCTTGGGCGATCGATGGGGTATCTTTTAGTATAGGCAAAGGGGAAACTCTGGGATTAGTGGGTGAATCTGGTTGTGGAAAATCGACCATCGGTAAGGCTATTTTAAGGTTATTACCTAATCGCACTCACGTGGAAGGTGAGATTACCTTTGAAGGGCGATCGCTTTTATCTTTATCTAGCAAACAGTTAGAAAAGTTTCGCGGGGAAGCGGTGGGATTAGTCTTTCAAGATCCGATGACGCGACTGGATCCGCTGATGACTATTGGCGATCATTGTGTGGAAACTTTGCAAGCTCATCGGGGAAATTTAACCTATCGTCAAGCTAAAAGTCAAGCTTGTACTGTCCTAGAAAAAGTGAAAATTCCCGCTAATCGTTGGTCCCAATATCCTCACGAATTTAGCGGGGGAATGCGGCAAAGAGTGGCCATTGCTTTAGCTTTATTATTAAACCCTAAGTTAATTATTGCCGATGAACCCACCACCAGTTTAGATGTGACGGTTTCGGCGGAAATTCTACGGGAATTAAAGCGTTTATGTAGCGAGGAACAGATGGGATTATTGTTAATTTCCCATGATTTAGCGATGGTGGGAGAATATTGCGATCAATTAGCGGTGATGAAGGGGGGCAAAATTGTCGAATCGGGAGCGGTAAAAACAGTTTTTAATACACCTCAACAACCCTACACTCGTTCTCTTTTGTCCGCCGCTTTACACCTACAGTTACGGGAGGAAAAATTAACAGCAATTCTAGGCAAAGAAACGGTGTTAAAGGTGAATAATTTAAAACAGTATTATACCCTAGAAGGTAACTTTTTAGATAGTTTTTTCAAGAAAGAAAAGAAATTTATTAAAGCGGTGGATGAAGTGAATTTTGAACTGTATCGAGGGGAAATATTCGGTTTAGTTGGGGAGTCGGGGTGTGGGAAAAGTACCCTATCGCGAACCCTATTACAGTTAATTAAACCCACCGGGGGAAAAGTGGAATTTTTAGGAGAAGATTTAACCCCGTTGTCGGGGGAAAAAATGCGTCCCAAACGGCGCTTAATGCAGATGATTTTTCAGGATCCCCTCGCTTGTCTCAATCCTCTAATGACGGTGGGAGAAAGTATCGCTGATCCACTTTTGATCCATCAAAAAATTAGTCTAGAAACGGCAAAAAAACAGGTTTTGGAAATGTTAGATCGAGTCGGATTAACACCAACAGAGGAATTTTATCGACGCTATCCTAGGGAGTTATCGGGGGGACAACAGCAAAGGGTAGCCATTGCTCGCGCTTTAATTACTCGTCCGGAATTAGTTATTTGTGATGAACCAGTTAGTATGCTCGATGCTAGTGTTCAGACACAGGTTTTAGAGTTAATGTTAGAGTTACAAAAATTATTTAATCTCACTTATTTATTTATAACTCATGATCTTTGGTTGGCGAGATTCCTCTGCGATCGAATTGCGGTGATGACTGCGGGTAAAATAGTTGAAATGGGTGACACTGAACAGATTTTTAGCCATCCCCAACACCCCTACACGCAAAAATTAATCGCCGCAGCTCCGAGAATTTATCCCGACAGCAACTAAAATTGCTCTAGGGGTTTATAATTGTTATTATCTAAGTAGGTGGGTGTTAAAGATTGTCAGTTCCCCCCCCTTATCAAGGGGGGATTAAGGGGGGATCGAGGGCGAAATCTATCTTCTATTTAATTAGAACCACTTACTTAAATATATTTAGGAAAGAAAAAATGGCCAGACAACTTCAGATAACTCTCCCTGAAGATACTATGCAACTTCTCGATCGATGGTTGACAAGTAGTGATTATCCTGAAAAAGAATATAATAATTTAATTAATGAAGCGATTAAATTATATATTATGGAACAACAGAGAAACTACCTCAAGCAACAATTAAAGGAAGGAGCTATTATTAGAGCAGAAAGAGATTTAAATTTAGCACAAGATTGGTTTTCCCTAGAGGAGTATTTATGGTAATAATGATTATTTTTAAAGTTAAAAAACTGCTCAAAAAATTTGTCTTTAGTCTCCAAGAGGAAGGATGGAAACCAGCACTAAAAAAGACGAAACGAAAAATTATTAAAATTCTTACAGGAAAGAGTTCTTCTGAATTTGAAGAACAGGTGATCGAAAGTGCTAAATTAGCTGAACCGCGGCCCCTAGAAATTGCCAGCAGTGACAATCCTTTAGTCTCAATTATTATTCCTGCTTATAACCAATTTGCCTACACCTTTAACTGTTTGGAATCCTTAAGTGTTAACTTAAGTTCTGATTTAGCTTATGAAATAATCATTGTTAATGATGCTTCCAGCGATGAAACTTTAGAACAATTAGCTACTTTAATTAAAGGAATTAAAGTATTAACTAATGCAGAGAACTCTGGTTTTATTCGTTCCTGTAATTATGGAGCTAGTCAAGCAAAAGGTCAATACCTATATTTTCTCAATAACGACACTCGTATTCTGGAAAATTGTCTAGAAAGTTTATTAAAATTAATTGTCAATAATCCCCAAGTTGGTGCGGTGGGTTCTAAGTTAATTTATGCTAATAGTAAACAACAAGAAGCGGGGGGAATTATCTGGAATTCTGCCGATGGTTGGAATTATGGACGCTTAGATAGTCCCGATGAACCAGAATATAATTATGTGCGTCCCGTGGACTATTGTTCGGGGGCCAGTTTATTAGTTCCCACGGATTTATTTAAGCAATTAGGTGGTTTTTCTCAAGACTTTATCCCCGCATATTACGAAGATACAGACTTATGTTTTGCCCTCCGAGAATTGGGTTATCAAGTCCTCTATCAACCCCAATCTAACGTCATTCACTACGAAGGAATCACCTCGGGAACAGACCTTTCCAGTGGGATCAAAAAATATCAAGTTATTAATCAAACTAAGTTTCGAGAAAAATGGTCAAAGGTATTAACTAAACACCTAGATAACGATGCTAATAATGTCCCCAAAGCTGCCCGACGTTTACAAGGAAAACCGACAATTTTAGTCATTGATTCCTACGTTCCACTATACGATCGAGAATCCGGCTGTGTGCGTTTATTAAATATTCTTAAGCTACTGCTTAATTTAGGCTATTCAGTGATTTTCTTTCCCGATAATGGCTATCCCGAACAACCCTATACTTCCGTCCTGCAACAGCTAGGAATTGAAGTTATTTATGGCACACCGCAAAGATATAATCTAGAAGAAAAATTAATCAAATATTTACCCCTGATAGATGGAGTTTGGTTGTGTCGGCCTGAATTGTGCGATAAGTATATGGATTTAATTCGCTTAAAAACAAAAGCACCAATTATTTATGATACAATTGACCTGCATTTTCTGCGTTTAAAACGACAAAAAGACTATCTCGATCCCAGTTATCAAAATACTAGCTGGAGTTGGGAAACCTATCAGAAATTAGAGTTAAACTATGCTAACCAAGCGGAAGCAACCGTGGTAGTAACGGAAGACGAAAAGCAGGTTTTATCCTCTTTGGGAGTGAAAAATGTTTGGGTAATCCCCAATATTCATGAAGAAATTTCTCTGTCAGAAAAAGTTGCCTTTGACCAGCGATCGGGTTTAGTATTTATTGGTAGCTACAATCACCCTCCTAATATTGATGCAGTCAAGTGGTTATGTTTAGAAATTATGCCCTTAGTTTGGGCATCCCGTCCCGATATTACCGTTAATTTATTGGGAAGTAACCTCAAGGATGAAGTGAAAGAATTAGCCAATGATCAAGTGATTGTTACCGGTTATGTTCCCGAAGTAGAACCCTATTTCCAAAAGAGTCGCATTTTTGTCGCTCCCCTGCGATTTGGTGCGGGAATGAAGGGTAAAATAGGTCAAAGTCTTTCCCTCGGATTACCGACTATTACCACAAAAATTGGTGCCGAAGGTATGGGATTAATTGACCACCAAGATGTTCTAATTGCCGATACTGCTGAGGAATTTGCCCAAGCAGTGATCGAACTCTATGATAATAGGGAATGGTGGCAAAAACTCGCTGATAATTCCCTAGAAACTATTAAGAGATACCAACCCGCTACCGTGCAAACTAATCTACAAGCTTTGTTATCGAATCTAGGAATTGTTGCTAAGGATAGTTAACAAGAAAAAAGCTCATTTCTCCCACAGGTCTATTCTATGTCACCAAAATCAACTCTAGAATCAGCAATTTTGCAGAGTTAAAAACCTATTGAGAAAGTCGGAGTTCTCTAGAAGTAGTTCCCGACTATAACCCCCTCACTTCTCTCGAAAAATTTGGCAAGAAAAACTCAAAAACTTGGCAATTAATACCCGTTTATTTCTGATTAACGACTCCTTTCTCCTTGAAAAAATATGCCAACTTATCCTGATATCTCCAGTCAAGCTTTTAAACATCCCCTAGATCAGCAAGCTGAACAGGCCTTAAGATCAGTTCCGGGGTTTGACTTATTAGCGAAAAGTTTTTCCGAATATCTCTATGAACGTCCCCAGCAAATTTTATTAATGGGCAATGATCTAAAAGTCGGCCCGCGTCAATACGCCACTTTATACGGTATATATCGCCAATGTCTGCGGGATTTAGATATGTCCCCAGAACCGAATCTTTATGTCAGTCAAAACCCTTTAGCCAATGCCTATTCTTTGGGGTCAGAACATCCCTATATTGTCTTTAATACTGCTCTTTTAGACCTCTTAGATGAAGAAGAAATTCGAGTAATTCTTGCCCACGAATTAGGTCATTTAAAATGCGATCATAGTATTTTAATTCAAATGTCTTTTTGGGTGATGGGGGCGGCTAATTTGCTTGGAGACATCACCTTAGGACTAGGAAAAGCCATTACTACTGGTCTAGTTTATGCCTTTTATGAATGGCGCAGAAAAGCCGAATTATCCGCAGACAGAGCCGCTTTATTAGTCACCGATGATTTAAATTTAGTCCTGAGAACTTTAATGAAATGTGCAGGAGGAAGCCAAAAATACCTGCATG
This sequence comes from Microcystis sp., assembly GCF_048564745.1. NCBI lineage: Bacteria > Bacillati > Cyanobacteriota > Cyanophyceae > Chroococcales > Microcystaceae > Microcystis > Microcystis sp. The sequence continues at coordinate 13,806 of NZ_JBLZRT010000213.1, read as the reverse complement.
AATGCAACTTAGAAGAATTTATTCGCCAAGGGGAAGCCTACCGACAATTAGACCAAGATAACTTAAACCAGATTTATAAATTTCTCATTTATAATGGCGGTAATGGTTCCTTTTTAACCCATCCTTTTTCCGTAGAAAGAGTCCAGTATCTACAGCAATGGTTTAACTCGGAATCCTATCGTCAAATTCGCTGGGGAAACTATGCCAAAACAGGGGTAAAAAGCTCAACTAATGTTGATGCTAATGATAGGGAAAGCGAAAGATTACAGCGACAAATAGCAGAACTACAGGCAGAAATTGAACGGGCAAAAAGACAAAGAAACCCTGAATAATCTATACGAAGGCGCTCATGCAAAAGGCAGAAGGCAGGAGACAGGATTCAGGATTCAGGAGACAGGATTCAGGAGATTGCCTTTATTTATTTTCCCTTCTCCCCACACCCCACAACCCACACCCTACACCCCACACCCCACACCCCACACCCCACACCCTTTACTGATCACTGAAAATTCTCTTGTCTGTGTTTTGCCGATTTGGTGGGTACAATAGAGATAGGGGAAACCAAGAATAGCAATTCTCCCTAGGATTATCTATACAAACTTACCCCCACTCTCTCTTTTTTGTTCTACTGCCCATGCTCCAAGATACCCAATCCATTCGTTACTATCAAAGACTGACCGATGACATGGTGGATCTTTGGCACCGTGGCTCACGTTTTGATGAGATCCGGCTATATGTAGAAGGCTATTTAGCCTGTTTACGCCATTCTAATTCCATAGAACCCTATCTAATTCATCGTCTCGAAGAAGAAATATTTCGTTTTCTGCGAGATCCCTCTAATTTTGAATATCTCTCCCCCCAAACCCAAACCCAAACTGAAGCAGATTATGGCTATTATTAACCATTAGTCTTGCCTCATCTCCACAAGCAATTTAAATGCGCGGACAGTTGATCAGGACAATTGGGGATTTTTACGAGAGATTTACTGAGCTTGACAGGAACGAGATTCGGTCATCTGTAGAACAATAGTATCGATCGCTTTCACCAGAGCCTGTCCCGAAACCCGTTGATTATTAACGATAATGCTAAATAACATCGGTCCTTGGTTGGGGTTTTCTAGATAACCCGATAGGGCCCGCACACCGGTAAGAGTGCCAGTTTTAGCGTAAACTGTGCCGGTGGCTGCCGTCTGACGCATTCGGTTTCTCAGGGTGCCACTAATTCCCGCTACCGGTAAGGAAGCATAGAAAGTATCGCGATTAGGAGAATAATACATCACCCGCAAAATTTCCACGATCGAGCGGGGAGTAGCGGTATTACGGCGGGATAATCCCGAACCATCGGCGAGACGAAAACCACTGGGATTGATGCCCAATTGTGCCAAGATGGCAGTAACATTTTTAGCACCGCCGATAAAGCGAAAAAGAGTGTCAGCGTAGAAATTATTACTTCTCTGATTAGTGATATTCACCCAATCGCGCAGGGATTTTTTGCGAATTGTCGTTTCCGGGTTCATCGCTTGTAAAGCGGCAGCCGTGGTAAATAACTTTGTATTAGAAGCAGGGATAAAATAGCGATCGGCGTTATGACTATAAATAACCGTTTGGCGATCAATAGATTCGATTAATATACCCCACTGATTGGGAGCTTGACCGATAATTTTATCGATATTTGCCCCAATCAATTGAGTACAGGTATTATTATTGGTGTTATTGTTTTCCGGCGGGGGAACGTATAATTCGATGGATTCGTTCGACGAGGAAGGAGCGGGATAAACGGAGAGATTAACTTGAGCGATGCCAGGGTAGGCCAAGGCGATAGTGGCTACACTGGCCACTGTCAGGGAATTAAGGCAAGTGAGGAGTTGTTTCATGCTGTGTTTGTGTAAGAGTCTGGTTTCCATAAGCGTTCGCCCTATTGTACCAGTTGCCGCTCAAGTGTCAACGTTACCTGTCTAACAGATTTTAGCCGCTAATTTTCGGCAATGCCAGAGAAGAAAGCTGGCAATAGCCCGGAACTGCACTGATACCGCTTCTCAAGACTGGTGGGAATTTTTCTGGGTTCCAAAACTGGGCTATTTTGATACTGTTGACATCGCTGCTGACAATTGGGGAATAATAAAAGCAAAGTCTAGGAGAGATGATTCCAAAACAATGACGAATACCAGCCGTCAAACGGTGCTAGAGACGTTAAACTTACAAAAAACTTATCGGACGGGATTCTGGTTAAATAAGAAAATCGAATCCTTGAAAAACTGTACTTTAATTGTCCATGAGGGGGAAACCTTTGGATTATTAGGCCCGAACGGTGCGGGCAAAACCACGCTCTTAAAAACCCTTTTAGGGATTGTCCGACCCACTTCTGGACGGGCCTTGATTCTCGGTCAACCAATTGGCGATCGCTCGGTCAGGCAACGCATCGGCTATCTTCCCGAAAATGCCTACTACTACGACTATCTCACCGGCTGGGAATTCCTACAATTAATCGCCAGCATTTTTAAAATTCCCTCTTCTGTGCAGAAAAAACGCATTCCTGAATTATTGGATTTAGTGGGATTAGACCGCAAAACTGCCCAGAAAAAGCAATTGCGTCAATATTCTAAGGGGATGATGCAACGGATCGGTATAGCTCAAGCATTAATCAATGATCCAGAATTAGTCTTTCTCGATGAACCGATGTCGGGACTGGATCCTATCGGTCGCTATCAGGTGCGAGAAATTATTCACTCCCTCAAACAAAGGGGGAAAACCATCTTTTTTAACTCTCATATTCTCTCCGATGTGGAACAAATTTGCGATCGCATTGCCCTATTAGCTCGGGGAGAATTACTTTGTGTCGGTTCCCTCGACCAAATTCTCGGTCGTGCTGATGTCTATCAGGTGATTGTTCAAGGTGGTAGGGAGGAGCAACTACAGCAATGGCTCCTCGGTTTGCATTGGCGCGATAATTGTTGGCACGGACAATTACAGGGAGAACCCGATGCTTTTCTGGCTGCCCTGTCTAGTATGGATGTTCGCTTGATCAGTCTTAATTTAGCTCGTGCTTCCCTAGAAGAATTTTTTATCGACCAATTACGTCAGCGCGGTATTACCTCTAGTCAATAGGCACTCTCAGAGCAAATCCGTTTTTAATAGTAGCCAAGAAACATCCTCTCAGATTTGGTCGGGATTAATGCCCAATTCCCGCAGTTTATTGGCTAATCTTTCCGCTCGTTGTTTTTCCTCGTTATAGCTGGTGAAAGCTTGTCCATCGGGATAAAAAAGCAACATTTCTGGTTCCCCCAACTGAAAACGAATACCTAAACGGGGACTAACCCAATTATCGAGAGTTTCCAGAATTTCTAGCTGATTTTCCCCTCTTATCCAACCACTGGCATCATTTTTATGGGGATCATAAAGATAATACTCCTCGACCCCATAACGCTGATAAAATAGCTGTTTTTTGGCCATTTCCGTGAGGGTGTTACCCGGAGAGAGGATTTCAAAAACCACCTGGGGACTAACGTTATTTTCTAGCCATTGTCGATAGGAACCTCTTTCCCCTTTTGGTCTTCCAAAAACCACCATGATATCCGGCGCTTGACGCAGTTTATTATCATTTTCCACGGGATACCAAAGTAAATCCCCCGCAACAAAGACATCAGACTGCTCGCGAAATAGCCAGTCTAAATTAGTTTTAATTGTTGTGATCCAACGAAATTGCAAGGTATTATCGGCCATGGGTTGACTATCGCTATCGGGGTAGATAATTTCAGTGACGTTAGTTTTATCTAGTTGCGAAACCATAAGACTAAGTTAAAAGGGAAAAATATAATTCTATAATAGCGGGCATTTGTATTATATAGCAATTTGTCGGCTGGTTTAACAAGGCGTAACCCACCGCCAGGATCCTAGACAGTGCCAAATTGCTGTGTTAGAGTGATAAATACTAGGAATAATCGGTCTATCTTCCTATACTAGCCCCTATGCAAGCATCGGTAGTTACTCTTCAAGAAATTATTCAAGGCAACACACAATATATAATTCCACTATTTCAGCGCACTTATAGTTGGAAAAAGAAAGATTGGGAAGATTTATGGGATGACATAAGCTATTTGTACGGTCAAGAAAACCCTCGTCCCCATTTTATGGGTTCGATAGTTAAAACTCAAGTTTCGCCTAACTCCGGCGTGGTCAATAAATATCTGCTAATTGATGGACAGCAACGTTTAACGACTATTTTTCTGCTCTTTGCTGCTTTGCGAGACGTAGCGAAAGACCAACAAGAACAGGATTTAAGCGCAGAAATTGACAAAACATTTCTTGTTAATCCCTTTAAAAAAGGTTCTGATTACTTTAAAATTCAACCTACTCAGTTAGACCTAGAATATTTTCAGTCTGTAATCCGTGGCAAAATCATCGACAAAGAAAATACCATATCCCAGTGTTATTTCTTTTTTAAAAGAAAGATCAATGAACAATCATATTCGTTAGCTAAACTAACAGAAGTTATCTGTAATCACTTATCTTTGGTCAATATAACTCTTGGTAATGACGACGATCCCTACCTAGTATTTGAAAGTTTGAATGCCACGGGGCAGCCTTTAACTGAGGCCGATTTAATTCGTAATCATTTATTTATGAAGGTTCGTCAAGAGGAGCAACAGACACTATATGATAGATACTGGCTGCCGATGCAGGAAAAATTAGGAGATAATTTAACAGAATTTATCCGTCACTATTTATCAAAAAGTGGGGCAGAAATTAGAAATAACGAAATTTATTCTGCCTTTAAAAATAAACTAGCTGATAATAATCCCGCTCTCTATATAGAGGACTTATATACATTTTCCATGTATTATGCCAAACTAATCACTCCCAGGCTGGAAAATAATTCTAGTATTCGTAAATATCTCGATTCTTTTCAGCGTCTAGAGGTCTCTACTATCTATCCATTTCTTTTAAATTGTTATGATGACTGGGGAAATAGCAAATTATCTGAAAAGGACTTTATAGAGGTTTTAAAAACCCTTGAAAACTTTCTTGTCCGTCGTTTTGTTTGTGGTATTCAGACTCGCGGACTTAATAAAACTTTTGCTTTACTATATTCCCAAGTTCAAAAAGATGCTGCTTTAAACTCTGAACCTTTTATTAAAAGATTAAAAATCTCTCTTCAAAAGAAAGACTACCCAAAAGATAATGATTTTAAAGAAAAGTTAATAACCATCAAACTATACGGAGGAAATCGCAGCGAAAAAGCGAAAATTATTCTCGGTGCGATCGAAGAATCTTTTGGTCATCGAGAAACTGTAGATTTAAGTGATTCTCGCCTGACTATTGAACATATTATGCCGCAAAAACTAAATGATAAGTGGAGAGATTATTTGGGAACAGATGCAGATATTACCCATCAACTTCTTGTGCATACTTTAGGTAATTTAACCCTGACGGCTTATAATGGAGAACTGGCGGATAAAGATTTTTCTCACAAGAAAGAAGAACTCCATAAAAGCCATCTTGAAATTAATAAATACTTTGATAGTATTAACTCATGGCAAAAAGAAGATATCGAACAACGTGCCGAATATTTAGCCGAGCGTGTTATAAAAATTTGGAGTTATTTTGGCGATGATTCGCTGCCAGTCAATGAAACTGCATCTGTCAAGGATACAAAACCCAAAAAACTAATTATTCGTGGTAAACAACAAACAGTTAAAACTTGGAAAGATGTACTAATTTGTACTCTGAATACTCTCTACGATCTAGATCCTGAAAAGTTTCAAGAGATTGTGCTAGAGTTTCCTCGCTTTTTATCGAAAGATGACACAAAATTTCGCCGACCTCAAAAACTTGAAAATAATATTTTTATAGTAGAAACTAATTTTTCCGCCAAAGATATCTACTATTTTTGTGTAAAAGTAGTAGAAACTATGGGATTATCCTCAGAGGATTGGTCAGTCGAGAGAGAACCTAAATAATCACTCCAACATCTCTTGACAAATAGGATAACTTGTGCATTACTATATCTCGCTCCATCCTGATATTTTTCTGAAGCTAGAAGGGTATATTAAGAGAGATTCCGATCACCGCTTATTGAGATAAATCTATTATGCTTATTTACTTTATTCATGGAGTGGCCACAAGAGATGCTAGTTATGCCAATAAATTAATTAAACTAATTGAAGAAGAATGTAAACGCAAAAATCGGGCGATTCCCTACTGTTATGCAGGATTTTGGGGAAATGTTCTCAAAGGAACCGAAAAATTATGGCGAGATATCGACCAAGAATTACAGACACAAAAACAGAAAAATAGTAATTTTAACCCCGAGCAATCCTTTCGCTATCAAAATTTTAGAAAAGAGTATTTATCTTATTTTATCGGTGACGCATTTACCTATTTAGGCAGCGATCGAGGAAACCAAATTCGCCGCATTATTGCCGATCAATTAATCGATCTTGTTCAAGCTTATCCCCAGGAAACCGAATTACATATAGTCGCCCATTCTTTGGGTACTGTAATCCTTTGGGATCTGTTATTTTCTGAGCGTTTTGATCCTAAGGATCCCGCTCATGAAATTCGTAATCTTATCGGTAAAGAACGGGGCAAACTTTCCCTATCTAGTGTGACAACAATGGGTTCACCGATCCCATTTTTAAATCTAACTCTAGGCATTGATACCAATCAAATTGAAAAATTTATTAGCCAGCATCAAGGCCAGCGTTTGCTCTGGAATAATCTGATTAATTCCTCCGATATTATCGCTTATCCAATTCGTCCTCTTTTTGATTCTATAACCGATGTATCCAAGATTTTAATGAGCGATTATTATCTAGAAGCGACTGGCAATATTTTTGATTCCGTAGAAATTGCTGCCGTTGTCTTAAATTCCCTTAATGCTCATACCTATTACCTAGCATCAGATAAAGTAGCTAAAAATATCGTAGAGACAATTTATTTTGATCAGCAGGATTATAATCATGGCAATAGTTACAGTGATAACACTTGTGTTGATCTTGCCATAGAAAGAATAGCTAAAATATCTGGAGTGACTAAAGATCTGGCAAAAATGAAACCTTTAAAAGAAAAAATATTACTAGAAGGTAAATTTAAAGATGCCAGTGGTTATATTTATTTAAGCTCAGATTTATATCGTGTCCATCATGTTTATATACAGGACAATCATCAAAATATTGTATATGCTGTATATGTGGGCTGGATTCATGTAGAGGGACTGAAAAATTCTGTCACCGAAATCATCAGACAGCTATGTTATATCAACGATGAAGCAAAGAATAGCTAATAGCTGCGCTATACTGCCATTATTGAGATTAAACCAGCATTTATGAATCAATTCCCCCGCATTCTAGCACTCGATTTTGATGGTGTTCTTTGTGATGGCATGATCGAGTATTTTCAGATTAGCAAACGCACCTATGAAACCCTTTGGCCGGAAACAATTCCCGAGGATTTTTTCCCGAGGTTTTCGCAACTTCGTCCCGTTATCGAAACCGGTTGGGAAATGCCTTTACTGTTGCGATCGCTCGTTCTCGGTATTCCCGACGGGGAAGCTTTAAATAATTGGCCGTCAATTGCTCAAAATCTGCTAGAAAGGGATAAAATAGCGAAAAAAGTTCTCTCAAATGCTCTCGATGGTCTTAGGGATCAATGGATTGAGTCGGATCTAGAGTCTTGGTTAGCCTTACATCAATTTTATCAACCCGCGATCAATCGCCTGGCCTCTCTTTTAGACTCGGATTTTTTGGTCTATATTATCACTACAAAAGAAAGCCGTTTTGTCAAGCAATTGTTACAAAAAGTAGCAATTAATTTTCCGGCAGCGAGATTAATTGGCAAGGAAATTAAACAGCCGAAATACCTGACTATTCAGCAAATACTGGCTAATTTACCCGAATCTCCCGCTAATTTGTGGTTTGTCGAGGATCGTCTCGATGCGTTGGAATTAGTGCAGCAACAAGCCGATTTAAACGATGTGGGCTTATATTTAGCCGATTGGGGATATAATACCGCCCAAATGCGCCAAAAAGTTGCTCAAGATACCCGCATTAAACTTTTATCCCTATCTCAATTTGCGGCAGACTTCACCCACTGGTAGAGTCGGTGACGAAAAATATTAAAACTTCGTCCATTCCCCCATGAGCATTGTTAAGCTTTCTTCATACACTTGTACTAATTGTCAATTTCTTCTACAATGGTCATAGGTCGATATTTTAGAAATTTTGTGGATCTATGATTGACTGCCTGACTGTGGCTCGCTACTTTATTATCAGAGCTTACGAGGATGGTATAGACGCTGAAATGACTAATATGAAAGTCCAAAAGCTTTTATATTATGCACAGAGCTTGCATTTGGCCCTATACGATGAACCATTGTTTAAGGAGGAAATTCAAGCATGGCGTTACGGTCCGGTTTGTCCTGCTGCTTATAAGTTCTACAGTGATTTTGAGGCTGAACAATTACCAATTCCTCGCCAAGAATCCTTATCTGGGCTGCCATCGGAGAAAAAAGAACTTTTAGCAGAAATTTGGCAATATTTCGGTAACTACCACGCCTATAGGTTGAGTGATATGACTCATGCGGAATTTCCTTGGAAAAAGGCTCGTAAAGGTCTGCTACCAGAAGAAAGTTCCACAGAGCCAATTCTCCTTGATGATATGAAAGCATTAGGTTATCAAAAGCTTGATTTGATAGAACAGGAACATCCGGCCTACAAAGCAGCCATGTCTGAAGTTTTGAAGGAGGCATTGGCGACGGAATCTTCTCATCGTATTGGGAAAGGAGAAGTGCATGACTGGCTCAATTCCCTTCTCGATTGAATCTTCTGACAACTTCGAGCGCTCTTTCAAAAAACTGGCAAAAGTTCACAAAAATAGCTTTGTTGAACTTATTGCCAAAACTTTAGAGGATTTAATCGATGACCAATATCCCCATAACTCCCGCCAGGAACCTCTACCGGGGAAAATTCAGTTGCCGGAAGGCTGGACTTTTCATAAGCTCGATATCCGGGTTTCAAAAGGTGCTGCGGGGCAAATTAGATTAATGTATTTGGTGAGCGCGACTACCTACACAATTAAACTGGTTTGGATTTACAGCCATGAGCAGTTTGTCAAACGTCCTGCTGATGCCGATTTAAAAGCTATTATCCGAGATATTCTGGATTTTTAGGCAGAAATCTACTTCTTGCTGGGTTAGGACGCATATTAAACTGATGGGTAAACTATCTAACTTATCGTCGTCTAACCTACCCGACATTATCTGCTATACTAAAAAGCGTAGTCGTTATGAGTTGCATTTACGGTTATGACTGTCGAGAATTTAGTCATTATTGGTTCGGGACCGGCGGGATATACGGCGGCGATTTATGCGGCGCGTGCGAACTTAAAACCCTTGATGTTTGAGGGTTTCCAAGCGGGAGGCATTCCGGGGGGACAATTGATGACCACCACAGAAGTAGAAAATTTTCCCGGTTTTCCCGAAGGAATCACCGGTCCCAAGCTCATGGAAAGAATGAAGGAACAGGCCGAAAGATGGGGGACCCAATGCTATACCGAAGATGTTATCTCGGTGGATTTAAGTCAGCGTCCTTTTACCATTCGTTCCACGGACCGGGAAGTTAAGGCCAATAGTATTATTATCGCCACGGGAGCCACTGCCAAACGCTTAGGATTACCCAGCGAGGCCCAATTCTGGAGTAACGGCATTTCCGCTTGTGCTATCTGTGACGGTGCTACACCGATATTTAGAGAGGAAAACCTCGCTGTCATTGGTGGCGGTGACTCCGCAGCCGAAGAAGCCGTATATTTAACTAAATACGGCTCTCACGTCCATTTATTAATTCGCGGGGAAGCGATGCGTGCCTCGAAAGCAATGCAGGACCGGGTGTTAAATAATCCGAAAGTTACTGTTCATTTTCACACCCAAGCACTGGATGTGTTCGGTACAGGCAGTAAAATGGCAGGATTACGCATTAAAAATTCGCAAACGGGAGAAATCAGCGAATTAGCCGTTAGAGGTTTATTTTATGCCGTCGGTCACACTCCCAATACTTCCCTATTCCAAGGACAACTAGAATTAGACGAGGTGGGTTATGTGAAAGTCAAACCGGGGACCGTTGCTACCAGCGTCGAGGGGGTTTTTGCCGCAGGAGACGTACAGGACCACGAATACCGTCAGGCCATCACCGCCGCAGGTACGGGGTGTATGGCGGCGTTATTGGCAGAAAGATGGTTATCGGAGCATAATTTAATCCAAGAATACCGTCAATCAGCCACTTCTGAACATTACGAGACGAAAACCGTTAGCGAAACCCCGGCCGATACGGAGGAAACTTTTGATATTAACAAAACCCGTCACGTTGGGGGTTATGCTTTGCGGAAATTATTCCACGACGGCGATCGCTTGTTAATGGTAAAATATGTTTCTCCCACCTGTGGCCCCTGTAAAACCCTGAAACCGATTTTAGATAAAGTGGTCGATGAGTACGATGGCAAAATTTATTTTGTGGAAATTGACATCGAAGCTGACCCGGAAATTGCCAAAATGGGTCAAGTAACTGGGACTCCTACGGTACAATTCTTTAAGGACCGGGAATTAGTCAAGGAAATGCGCGGAGTCAAACAAAAAAGCGATTTTCGTCAAGTAATTGAAAGTTATCAATAATCAGTTATCAGTTATCAGTTATCAGTTATCAGTTATCAGATGTGAGTTTTGAGTTTACTGTTTACTGAAAAAGCTCCCCACACCCCACACCCCACACCCTAATTCATAATTCATAATTCATAATTCATAATTCCCTATGCTAGAGGCTTTACAATTTGATTTTATGCGCCATGCGATTGCTGCAGGAATATTAGTTAGTATTGCCTGTGGGATTGTGGGTACTTTGGTAGTAGTTAATCGCGTGGTTTTTATCAGTGGGGGAATCGCTCATGCTGCCTATGGAGGGATAGGAATCGGTTATTTTTTTGGGATTAATCCTGTGGTGGGGGCGATATTTTTTACCTTTTTTTCGGCTTTAGGCATGGGGTTTTTACAGCGTCGCATCCGCGAGAGATCCGATACTTTAATCGGGGTGATGTGGGCGATTGGTATGGCGATTGGGGTAATTTTTATTGATTTAACCCCCGGGTATAAAGCTGATTTAATGAGTTATCTTTTTGGTAGTATTTTAACTGTACCGAGGGATGATTTATGGATAATGGCGGCCATAGATATATTAATTATAACCTTAGTTAGTATCTTTTATAAAGAGTTGTTAGCCATATCTTTTGATGAAACTTTTGCGATTATTCGTAATATTCCCGTGGAGATAATTTATTTAGGTTTAATGGGAATAACCGCTTTAACTATTGTGGCAGTAATGCAGGTAGTAGGATTAATTATGGTAATTGCTTTGTTAACTATTCCTGCGGCTATCAGTGGACAATTTGTTAAAAATATGAAGGGAATGATGGTTCTAGCGATTATCTTAGGAATTGTCTTTACTTTGGTTGGTTTATGGTTATCCTATAGTTTAAATCTCACCTCGGGGGCGACAATTATTTTAGTGGCAGGATTGGGTTATTTAATCAGTCTTGCTTGGAAACCTTTCATCCTCACTATCACCAGAAAAATAGCTAATCTTTAAAGCTCTCCCCTAGTTGTGGTGATATAGCATTTATCTTAATAGTGAGGTATAAGGTTTTTATTTTCGGGAGACAGGAGCCGGTCGTTAATACCAAGTTAGGTTATACTTCATCTTTATGATAAACGCCGTAATTTAAAGAAAAAATACCAAATCCGTGTTAATCGCAATGATGATGAAATCCCGAAAGATATACTGTGACTAGATTTATCAAAAGTTTTGCCCGGCGGATTTGGTAAAATCAAGTAATTAATCGAGTTCATCAAACAAAAGTTCCTCTAGAATTGGTCCCATACCGTCATCATCGGGGGAAACTAATTCAACCTTCCCTTCCCCATCACCGACAGCTAAGAATAACAAAGGAGCAAGGGGACTGTAAATCGAGTATTTTTGGTCTTCGGAAAAGAAACTGGCGAGAAATTGCAATTCTTCCGGCTCTGATGACGAGGAAGGAGCATCGCTATCGATTTCTAAACTGAGAACATTATCTTCTTCCAGGGGAGGCAATTCACCACTAACGGTTAAAGTGTGAGCAGTGGGTTTGAGCAATAGGTCTAATTCTGCTAAAACTGCCTTAGCATCGGCAAAAACCCGCTCGATTTCCTCGCTATCTTCGATTAAGAAGGCATCAGATTCTTCTTCCTCCGATTCCTCGTCCCAAGCTAGAATCATCACCGGGGTATCCACGGGGACAAGAAGCATATAGGTAAGGTCATCGGTTTCATAGGCATTCTCAATATAACAGTCTAGTGATCGACCTTGCTCATCCCAGAGGGTTATGACATCCGCTTCTTCGAGTTCGTTTTCTTGAAAATTAAATTGAGGGGACATAGGCTCTCAAACGCTAATGATTGAATCAGAATATCATGAGATGCTCCTCAATCAAGCCAAGAATTCCGGTGCAAATGTTGAAAACCCTGTACATCAGTTAAATTGTATTGTAGGGGCGTGATGGTGATAAAATTCTCGCCAATAGCGCGCACATCCGTAGGCACTTCCGGGGGTAAATGGCTGTAGTCCGGTTGTTCGATATCTTCCACCACTTCCCCAATTAACCAGTAATAACTTTTACCCCTGGGGTCCAGTCTTTTCTCGAAGGTTTCCTCGTAGCGTCGCAATCCCTGCCTAGTGATTTTCACTCCCTTGATTTCGGCACTACTAACCGGAGGGACGTTGACATTGAGCAAAGTGGGAACAGGAAAAGGGTTAAGGGTAACTTTCCTGACTAAGGTGAGGGCAAAATCCGCAGCCGGTTGGAAATCACAAGCTTTAAAACTGGCCAGACTAACGGCAATACTGGGAATACCTTCGATTAATCCCTCCATGGCCGCGGAAACCGTGCCAGAATAGAGGATATCAGTGCCGAGATTAGACCCGTGGTTAATGCCGGCTAAAACTAAATCGGGAGGCTCTTTGAGGACGGCACTAAGGGCAAATTTTACCGAATCGGCGGGGGTTCCCGAGCAGGACCAGGCAATCACCTCGGGATGAAAAATTCCTTCCACCTGTTCGGCCCGGATGGGATGGTGTAAGGTTAGGCCATGACCGGTGGCAGAGCGCTCGCCGTCGGGACAAACTACGGTGACTTGATGACCGGCGGCAGCGAGGGTGTTGGCAAGGGTGCGGACTCCTAGCGCGGAAATACCGTCATCGTTACTGATAAGTAATTTTAAAGAGCGATCGCTAGTCATGGGAAATTTCTGCTCTACTGCGCCGGCTAGTGGTATAATGTAATGGTATTTTATCGTGGGTACGTAGCTCAGAGGATAGAGCACCAGGTTCCGGTCCTGGGTGTCGGGGGTTCGACTCCCTCCGTACTCGTTCAGTAATGTAGGGTTGATTCATGAATCAACCCTACCCGTTGGGGGTAGGAGTGCCTTTCTTGATATGTAGCCTCTACTCAAGGGATTGAGTATTACTTGCGATTTTATTGCTCAATCCAAGTTTTGGGGGGGGGGGGGGGGCCCCCCCCCCCCCCCCCCGCGGCGGGGGGCCGCGGCGGGGCGCGGCGCGCGCGGGCCCCCCCCCCCCCCCGGGGGGGGTTGTTGGGGGGCAAACCCCCCCCCAAAGGCTTGGATTGAGTGATAAAATCGAAAGTAACGCCCAATTTTAGCCGAGAGTTTCCCCGTAAAAATCCCAACTTGGTAGATTTACAAAAATGAGATGCACCCATTAGGGATTAG
>NZ_JBLZRT010000212.1:0-2562 GCF_048564745.1 Microcystis sp. | reverse complement strand
TTAATAATAATTCCTAGTAAGCTCGCTCCTATCCCTAATTCTTTCGTTAGCTTTTTGCCTAGAATCGCTAGATCTATTTCTAGCGAGAGAAGCCAGAAGCCTTTGTTGGCAAGTTTTCTAGCTCGCTTGTCCCCCTGTCAGGTCTAATTCTGTTTTTAGCCAATTAAGAATCGGAGAACTAATACGAGTTCCATAATCAACTAACTGTTGTGATAAATCTAAAATTTCTTGTTTAGATAGATAACCTGCATAAAAACCAACCAAGAGAATTCCTAATGTTCCTTTGACGGGTAATTCCATAGCTTTGGCAACTCTTCTTGCTAATTTCTCATCTATAATTACCCAGTCTGGTTTGATTGAAATTGCCAAGAGCATAACTTCTAATTCTCCTCGATCTAATCCTAGTAATAGCGGTTCAAGAGGAGATGATGATGCAACTTCTTGAACTTGAATCCAATTGGCATTTTTGAGTTCTTTTGCCCCCGGTTTATTATCTCCAGCGATGACAATTTCTTGATAAACTGCCCAAGGAATAATCACTTCATTAAATAGCTGATTAAGAAGATCTAATTGATTAATCAAAGATAAGGCGATGATCGGTGTAGAATTAACAATTATCTTCATTCTCTTTGATTTTTTTGGCTAATTTACGGCTGGTTTGTATTTCTGATTCCCATTCTTCTGCTGTGTAATCAATAATGGAAAAACCATACTCAGAGAGAAGTGTATAAAATGTATATTTATCGCATCCTAATACTTGTGCGCCGATTCCTGCTGAAATTTTTCCTTCTTGATAAAGATGCCCTAATGTATAAATTATGACTTTACGAGAGAATGCTTCTTTTTCTTCTCTGGCAGCAATGAGGAGTTCTTCGGGAAATGTTACATTAATGTTCATGAGTGTTTAAAGATAATTTGTTTTTCTTGATTTTAGCAGGAATAATATCGCTAATTAATTGATGGTTGATAATTAAGATTCTCTATATTGTTCTCTTTAGTTGTTTATAAATTTCATCATCGTTTCGTTTGTCAATCAGCAAGATTTCTATTGTTTGCTCCTCAACACGATAAACGATTCGATATTCACCAATATCGGCTCTATGATAAGAGTATCCTTTTAACTTTAGAGAATCTTGGGGATAGGGATTTGTTCTCAGTTCGGTTATTTTTGTGGCTACTTGTTTGGCGTGTTTATCTGGCAGTTTTTTTAAGCGTTTAGTTGCCTGTCGAGATAGGTTAATCTTAAGCATTTAAAATTTCTGACAGTAAAGCCTCACTTTCTGTTGTTCCGATAAAACCTTCTTGATGAGCTTTTTCTGCCTGTAAAGCCAAAAGTTGATTTTCTAACTCGGAAAATCTCTCAAATTCCTCGATTGACAGCACGACTGCAACATTACGTCCCTTTTTTGCTATCTTTACTGGTTCTCTTCGAGCCAAGTCTAACAGTTCGCCAAAGCGATTTTTTGCTTCTGAGGCTCCTAATGTTTTCATAACTAACCTTTATAGAAACTAGCCATTATGACCATTTTAGCTATTATAGCAATTATTGACAGGGCAATCACTTCCACCAGCGACTAACATCCCTAATCCCTTGAAACACCTCTCTTAAGGCGACCTCTCCCCCAAAATGAAGGATTAAAGGCGCTAAGTTGGGAATAGTTTCGAGGAAATGAAGACGAGTGAGAGTACCCAAAGCCTGAAGGACATCTTGCCAGAAAGATAAGTCAACATTAGCAGGGGTTAATGTGGCGGTTAATGCTTTTAATACGTCTGCACGCAGGTATTCATCCCCAATCCCTCTGGCAATTTCTAAGGCTTCGGGTAACACTTCAGGTAAATAGGGAGCTAACCCGGTCAATGCCAATGCACGGGGGTATTCATACCCAATCCCTCTGGCAATTTCTAAGGCTTCGGGTAACACTTCCGGTAAATGGGGAGCTAACCCGGTCAATGCCTCTGCACGGTCGGATTCATCCCCAATCCCTCTGGCAACTTCTAAGGCTTCGGGTAACAAACTGACCGGTAAATGGGGAGCTAACTCGGTCAATGCCCTTGCACGTTTGTATTCATACCCAATCCCTCTGGCAATTTCTAAGGCTTCGGGTAACAAACTGACCGGTAAATGGGGAGCTAACTCGGTCAATGCCCATGCACGGGGGTATTCATCCCCAATCCCTCTGGCAATTTCTAAGGCTTCGGGTAACAAACTGACCGGTAAATGGGGAGCTAACCGCATCAATGCCCTTGCACGGTCTTTTTCATCCCCAATCCCTCTGGCAATTTCTAAGGCTTCGGGTAACACTTCCGGTAAATAGGGAGCTAACCCGGTCAATGCCCATGCACGGAAGTATCCATTCCCAATGGCTCTGGCAATTTCTAAGGCTTCGGGTAACACTTCCGGTAAATAGGGAGCTAACCCGGTCAATGCCTCTGCACGATAGTCTTCATCCCCAATCCCTCTGGCAATTTCTAAGGCTTCGGGTAACAAACTGACCGGTAAATGGGGTGCTAACAAGGTCAATTCGTATGCACGGTCGGATTCATCCCTAATCCCTCTGGCAA
>NZ_JBLZRT010000211.1:0-7700 GCF_048564745.1 Microcystis sp. | reverse complement strand
CTTCCGAACTTACACTGTAGAAAATTCCCCAAGCTCCCTCTCTGTCCAGCAATGCTCTAAAGTTGATAAATATCAATCTAACAAAAACTCAAAGCCCTATTGTACAAGCTTTACAAGCATGAGTTGTTGATAGTTTTGCATGACAGGTTCGGTAGAGCCCACAAATATTCCTCTTGGCGACTTCTTGACGAAATTCAATTAAAGATAAGTTGGCAAAATCAGCCGCTTTTGCGCTACTGATATGATAGTCTCTAAACATAATGATTGCCAGTTCTAGTTGCAACAGTTGCTCGTTTTTTCCTGTTGCTTGTATAATTTCGTTGGGAATCACAATAGTCATTAGAATTTATGATATTTGCATGAAACGCCCCTATTCTATCACAAAAAAATACTTGTGATCGATTTATTAATAAAATTTAATGAATAGAAACATGGACAAAAAATAAACCCCCTCAAACGACTGAATGAAGGGGCATTTATCGTATTTTGTAAGCAATTTAGCCTACTTTTGTGGTTTAGTTTTTGTCGGATTTAGAGGATTTTAGTTTGCGTTTCAGGGTTGAACCTGCGCCTAATGCACCAAAGGAGCCAATAGCTAAAAGTCCAGCAGTTGAGGAGGGTTCAGGAACTTGTATAGCCCCTTTGCAGCTACCGGGGCAACCGCCATAGTCATAGCCTGGCCCCGGCCGCTTGAAGGTGCTACCAAAATCCGGCCGGGTGAATACTTGATAATCTTCATTTACAGTACCCCCTACATGGAAAGCTAGACCTCCAAAAGAAAAGTTACCAGCTTTATACCCTGCTGGAAGCACTCCCGGAGCAAAGCCACCATTGGGATTGTAAAGGTTATCCGTCTTCGAGTGGGGAATCTCGTCTCCCGCCGCGGCAATATTGGTATATTCGGGAAGTATTGCAGTAATAGGGTTAGTGATGCCGCCTAGGTCAGTCTCTGTTCCCGTCACGCCAAGGATTTTGTAGCCTGTAAAGGTATAAGCTGGAGAAGTTAAACCACTGGTTGGATCAGTCTAAGAAGGGGCGTTTTTTGTTGTAAGCGTGTCCTCCGTAGTCAGATTCAGTTTAAATAAATCACCGTCCGAAGTTAAAAAGTCGAACTTGAAGCTAAGTTGAGCAGCCTGAGCAGGACTTGTAGATAGTCCGATTAGTGCAGTGGTTACAGCCGCTCCAAGAATCGCGGCTGAGATGCTGTTTTTCATTTTTTTTCTTCTCAATAGTGCGGTTATCCCCTCCCAGCTAGGTCAGGCAACAGCCCAACCCAACGCCAAAGGCGGATGGCAACAGCCTACAGAATACCTATTTTCTAGGGAATCTATCTTGAGAATGATTTGAAATATGCTAACTTGGAAAATTATCACGATCGCATCTAGTCAGTACCATGAGTGAAATTAGCATCGGGGGAAAAGTCCGTCTGATTGCCATTCCCCCTTACCTGAAAACCGCCGATCCCATGCCTATGTTACGGCCGCCGGATCTGCTCAATATTGACGATATAGGCACGGTGATTGATCGCCGGCCGGGGGGTTATTGGGGTGTAAAATTCGATCGAGGCTCATTTCTGCTCGATAGCAAATATTTAGAAGCTATTTAAACCCGTTAAGTGCATCGCAGTCAAGACAACTTTTAACCAAGGTAAAACTATCGGTCATTGGCTGCCAGGAACTGCCTGCTTGGATAATTAAATCTCTGAAACAAAAAATTATACCCAGTAAATCAGTCTAGTTATATCCAAGTGATCGGTAATCCAGAACAATAACCTAAATTTATGGAACTATGCTCTGTTTCCCAATCTAACACCTGTTCCACACGCTGATAAATTGCCGCAGCTTCCTCACTAGAATTGCCGATACAAGTTAAGCCTAATTTACCAAATTCTGACAGCGCACCCATGAGATGAAAAACTGTTCCTGTTTTACTGCTACTATCAAAATGCAAGTGATGTTTAGCAATAATATCCATTAAATCATCGGGAAGTAAACCTTTGTATTGGGGTTTGTGGAGATTATCGGAGGCAATATAGTATTTTTCCTGGTGAGGTTGACTGAAAAATAATCCGGTTTCTCGATCGTATTTACCATTAGTTAAAAGCTTTAAAGTCATAAAAGGATGGGTGGTTCCTCCTTTTCGCAGATTAATTTCGATCGCCTGTAAATCCCAGACTAAAGTTTCTGGATTTTTCACGGCGACGAAATCAACTCCATAGCGTTCAATTGCCCCCTTGGCTGCCAGAATTTCCCCTATTTTTAGGCCTAATTCCTGTAATTGTAGGCGATAATTTTCATCGGCAGGAAAATGACAACCTAGATAAATTTGACCATCGGGACCGCCTAAAATTTGATCGTGAGTGGAAATAATATTCACTTCTCCCGTGGGTGTAATATAACCTTGCACACTCGGCGATCGCTTTTCTTCTCCTTCAATAAAAGCTTCGACAATTGCCCCTAATTCAGCAATTCTGCCAGAAAAACTGTCCCAATTTTCATCCCTTGCTTGAAAACTCATTTTCTCTAATTGTTTGGCCAAGAGATTCATTTTCTCGCTTAAATCTAGGCTGTTACTATCAACAATTCCCCCTAAAGGACGTAAATCTAAAACCGCATTTCCTTCTCCCGATAACCCCTCATTTAACTTCACTACCATGCGTTTTAATTGCGGTTGACGAGACCACAAACTAGCGGCTTCGTATAACAAATCCTTGACCGTATTTACCTGTAAACTACCGTCAGGATGGGGAATATTGCCTTGACCAAAAATCTCGCGACTGCCACTTTTAGAACCCCAATACAATAAGTCTGGACTACAGGCAAATAAAGGAATATCTAATTGTAAAGACAATTCTCGCTCTAAATTAGTAGAATTAAAACAAACCATGTAGGCACGATCTCGACGCAACGCTTGCCGGATTCTTGCTACTAAGCGCGGTCTGTCCAGAATTTTTTGGGTTAAAGGTTGAAAAGAGTTATCATGAGTTGTCAGTAATAAAAGACGGTTATTAGCATGGGAAAAAGGAATCCCAGGCAACAATTGCAGGTAATAATCAATCACCATCCGCGAAAGTGGCTGCGCTGTTACATAGATTAAACGAGTTTTCGGATGTCGCAACCGAATCAGAGAAAATAATAATCTTTCTTCGTAATGTAAAAAACCCGCCACTTTTTGACCGACTCTCTGATCGATACTAAAAGAAGGGACAACTAGGATATCATAATCGCATTCATCGGATTCGGGAACGTTTTCTCCCTGCCAAATCTCTTTTAATTTTTCTTGTAATTCTTGATACCGCAGACGCTTTCCTAGCATCAAATCTTTATCTAACAGCATGGTTTGTCCCACCTCTGTGGTTGCAGACACCTGTATCTTATCGATTTTTAGAGCCTGTCGTCTCCAGTGCCTTTCTTTTCTTAATATTCCCCCAGTCCCTCCGATCGTTGCCCTTAAAAAGGGATACAGTGGACTCTGTATCCCCTTTAATCACCTGAGATTGGCTTTAACCTAGCGGGTGGAATAAGAGATCGGGATAAAAGCGATTAAATTCGATTAAAATCCCGGCGGTGAAAGTCAGCAGCGCCATAATTAACACGGGTGCGGACGAGAGAAATTTAGTAAGTCCTTCCATCTGAGTTCTCCTAGGGAATAAAAAGTCAAGGGTTTGACACAAAAATTAACGAGGGGAAACAGTAATTTCCGAATCCTTAACGGTTAATTTACCGGAAGTGGCTTCTTGTAAAGCCGCCAACGGCCAGAGGAACCCCGTTAACATTTTGCTCAAAGCGAGGGGAACATCGATGATGATTTCCTTCATTTCGGCATCTTTGCTGTCGCGCACGGCGATTAAATAGGCCCGACCAACCCAACCGATCCAACCGGTAATGTACAGGAATAGGATGCTAGGGATAAAGAAATCGCCCATGTGATCCCAACGACCATCAACAATTAGGTGCGGATAGCCTTCGGGTCCACAGAGAGCTTGGGAGTAGGTTTGAGCGCGTTTGGCTCCCGATTCGGGGTCAGGAGTGGTGTTGCGGAAACTCTTCGCTTTTTGTAGGAAAGCGGGATTTTCGCTACAAGGGGTCAGATTGGACAAATCAGCCGACGCTGGAGCGGCAAAGGTGAACCAGAGAGATAGCACCAGGGCCAGAGCGAACAATTTTCGCATAAATTGTTTCCTTTTGTTACGAAATATGAAGTTCTTTGTTCAAAAAGCGAACAATTTGATCGTACACGGAAAAAATCTTACTCCGATGAGGGGTACGAGTAAAGTTTCTATTACAAAACTATACGCAACGCTTCAGACCCCGGTGATATGAACCACCACTTGCCTTTGGTGACGACTCTGACGGTGTTCCCAGAGATAGATACCTTGCCAGATGCCTAAAACTAATTTACCCCTAGCGATCGGGATTTGTTCCGATGTCCGGGTTAGGACCGAGCGAATGTGAGCGGGCATATCGTCTGGCCCTTCGGTAGAGTGATAGTAGAGACTGCTATCTTCCGGCACTAACTTGGCGAAGAAATTGGCTAAATCGGTGAGAACATCGGGATCGGCATTTTCTTGGATCAGCAAAGAAGCGGAGGTGTGACAGACAAAGACACTGCATAATCCCGTCGTTATGCCCGATTCAGCCACGATCGCCTCTATGGGGGCAGTGAGACGATGGAAATTCTTGGGACTGGTGGTAATCGTCAGGGATTTTTGATATTGACGCATGGCAACCGAATCAGGGAGAAATGGGGGTGGGGGGGATTGTCCTGGAGAGCAAAGGTTGTCCCGCTTGCAAGAGATCGTGAAGGTTCACCACTGCCCCGATAACAGCGATCGCAGGGGCTTCAAAGCCGGTGGCTTCGATCTTGTCCATAATCGTGCTGAAAGTACCGATTAACTGCTGTTGTTGGGGTGTTGTTCCCCAGCGAATTAGGGCGATCGGTGTTTCTGGACTTCTGCCGGCCTTGGTTAACTCGCCGATAATATAGGGTAAATTATGCACACCCATGTAAACAACAATTGTTTCCGCACCATGGGCGATCGCTGACCAGTTAACTTGAGGACGATATTTACCCGCCATCTCGTGGCCGGTGACGAAGGTAACGGAAGAACTATAATCGCGATGGGTGAGGGGAATACCGGCGTAGGCAGGCACGGCAATTCCTGAAGTGATCCCCGGCACGATCTCGACGCTAATTCCGGCCGTGATCAGATCGAGCATTTCTTCACCCCCGCGACCGAAAACAAAGGGATCACCTCCCTTGAGACGAACAACCACGGCATTAGTCCGGGCCTTATCGATCAGTAAAGCGGTGATTTCCTCCTGTACCAGAGAATGACGACCGCGACGCTTACCCCCATGGATTTGTTCGGCCCAGGGGTTAATCATGGTCAGAATCGAGGGGCTAACTAGGGCATCATAGAGGACAACATCGGCATTTTCTAAGAGAACTTTCGCTTTCAAGGTCAACAAACCGGGATCTCCGGGACCCGCACCAACGAGATAGACCTTACCGCAACTTTCTGATTGATTCATAGATACTGGGGAGAGAATTCTTGCTTCGATCGAATACGCTTGATCCCTAATGTATTGTGACTGGGGCAAAATTTGGTATTTTTAGCTACAGTTACTCGGCGATCATGCCCTTTCTTCATGAAGAATTATAATTTTAACATTACTTAACCTTTTATCTAGCGATCGCTCTGACAGGGGTCGCCGCCCTGTTGCAAATACACGAGTTTCTCGCTCCTCACCATTCCAGATAATAATTGCTTTGTGAAGGGGCAGCATTACTTGGCTGTTGTCTGCTAAATTCGCCCGCACATCGTACCTGAAAGGAAGATTCAGTAATGCTACTGCCTCCGATGGTAAACAAAGCTCATCTGTAAATCCTGTATCTACTACAAACTCAATCGGAAAGTCAGCGCGATTTGGAATCCGAAATGGGATAGTGATGATCGGGTGTCCATTAGCCACAATACCTGAAATCACTTAACTACACGTTCCATAACACCCCCACCAAAAGCGGCAGCAACGTTGTAGCCAATTTTGATCCCAAAGAGCCGAGCATGGGGGTGTTTCTCGCTCAATAAGTCAGCAGCGTGTAAGCCATTTTCATCAACTTTGTAGTCACCTGTTTCAATGTCAATGATGACCATCTTGCCAATGTTTTCCTCAACTTCCACCTCTTGGCGGATTCTGCTTTCGTACAGTTTCTCTGCACGTTGAGCAACTTCTTCACGACTTAAAAGGATAGCTTGCATATGCTAACTCCCGATTGCGATTTGACTTCTGGAGACTTCTCTATAATATCTCACAGGTCTGTAGGATGAGCTAATGCCATCCTACTAAGTCTCTACAAGATTGGCTGCTACCCAGTGCCTTCGGCATTGCACTTAAACCCACAGCTTCAATAAATCTGCATGGTGCGTTCCCCAAAAATCGATCACTGGAGCGGTAGAAGTTGCATTAGGGAACGCACCCTGGGACGATGGCGTACTGCTACGCAGTGCCTTCGGCATCGCGCTTTCTGCGCTACACTGTCCAATCTTGGGTTATTAAGTTCGGAACTTTGCTGAAATCGCCAGTATTTCGGGTAAGCAACAATAAATTGTTGGCAATAGCGATCACTGCAATTCTCAAATCCATTGTCGCCACGCAAACCTTTTGCCTCCTCATCTCATCAAATATTTTGATCGCTTCAGCATCAAAAGGCAAAACTGGAGCCTTTGCAAAACCATTGAGAGTTTCTATCAGCAGCGCATATCCACGAGCCAAATCGGTATTCGTCTGAGCGCGATTGATGAAACTGTGAGCGCCAATTACTTGTTCATGGAAACTAATAACCGACAAAGCAAAGTCTGCGATCGAATATTGTGACATCCGCAAAATTAATCGGCTAAACTCTAAACTAGAACGGCGCTGTAGAAAACTGATGTGATCGGTATCGAGCCAATATTTCACAATTATTTGCCAGTGTCATCAATAGGTTTGTCAGACTGCCGAAATGCGCGTCCATATTCTAGAGCTTCCAGAAAAGCTGAGTCATCGGAGATTGAACCTATTAGTCCTTCGAGCCAATTGTCAGAGCTAGGCTTACTTTCAAGTTTATGCTGAAGATCAAAAACTACTTGTTCAAGGGTTATCAAGCGTCGTTCAAGAGTTGCTGTGTCTAGCATGGCTGCTCCTAGATTGAAAGGTATAATTTAATTGCATAGCGCAATAATTTGTTCTAGTCTAGCTAAAAAATTGTCATCGTATTCAAATTACTCTCTACATAAGCAAAAATAAGGTGCGTTACATTTCATTAACGCACCCTACAAGATCGGCGATCGCACTGAGAATGAGAATTTTATAAACTTCCCGTTTCTGGTCTTCGGGGAGTTGTTTGAATAAGTCGATAACTTGTTCATTGCTTAAGGTTAAGTTCGGCATAGGTCGCTTCTAGAAAATAGCATGATTAACGATTTTAACACGGGTCCTTAATGGAGAGGGTTTTCGGTTCGCCTACACCTTCCGGGCTTCGATCGGTTAGAATCGAGAAATTATCGGCCTAGAAAGTCCTTTCATCTTCGCGCTTGCCGTAAAATTATATCTTTAACTAAATGGTGATCGCTAATTAATTATCGTAGTAAAGCTTGAAAACCTGCTTGAATAAAATGAACATCTGAAGTTAAAGCGTCGGTAATTTGATTTTCTTCC
>NZ_JBLZRT010000210.1:0-7051 GCF_048564745.1 Microcystis sp. | reverse complement strand
CTTGTTCCCTATCCTGTTGGTAAAGTGGAGCTAAACGCATAATAAACTCCCTATCCTCCTGTGTTTTTTTCGATAACGCTTCTAGATTTCTACTCAAATTATACAATAAGTTTAAGGAAGCCGATTTTAGGGGATTATTCGCTGATAATCTCTCTAATTCATCGATAGCTCTCTCTCTTGTTCCTCCTCTACCCAATAATCTTAGCCATAATGTCTCTGGGATTGCGGGTAATTGATGAATGACGACAATCGCTGTACCGAAACCCTCCGGGAGAAAATAAACCCCTTCTCCCCAATTGGGTTGTAATTGAGCCGTAAACAGGGATAAAATGCGCTCACTAGCTGTGGGAGTGAGAATCCATAACTTAGGTATTTCCTCCTCTGATATTCTCTGTTTATTTCTCTTTGCTTCTCTGTGGAAGATTTCACGGATAGCAAAGCGCTTGGACAGACAATCATTGATACCATCAAGGGTAATCCCATTGCGATAGGGTTCCAATAAACAGGGATTTTGGCATAATTTGCCTAATAATCCTAGCTGAGAGGGAATTTCAGAGATATTAGGACTAAAATACACATCAATTTCTTTAATTTCTGAGGTGACTTCTTTGCTGACAACTACTGTACCGTAGGGAGAAAGAAGGGTTTCTAGGAAATCTTTGCTAAATTTATCCCAAATAAAGCGAGTCATTTCACTTATCAGTTACCAGTTATCAGTTATCAGTGACTACCACCTAAACTCGGTAGCTTGAAAAAGGTTAATTGCCTCAGTTGCTGATTTTAGCCTCCAGATTAATCATCGAGAATTGAGCAAGCGATCGCATTTATGATCTGATTCTAATTTATTGAGGGTCGTTAAGAATAGTGATAATTGACATTTCTTAAGATTTTATCTCCGACTACTGATAATTAACATTAACATCGACAAAAAAACTTTCTAAAATCTGCTTAGATAAAGATAAATATTGACATTTGCTGTTAAATTAGTCAGCTTATCGCCCCAAAAGGGAAACAAAAGGGGGTATAGTAGATATGGCCGCTTTTAATTTGGCTGCTGCTGATCGCTCTGGTTGATTGAGTTTAGCCAGAATTTGGTTTAATGATTCTAAGATTTGTACAGAAGCAAGTTGATCGGTTGGTTCTGTGGTAATTGCCGTCAATTCTGTGACAATTTCTGCTACCATCACCTCGGCATCAGGAAAAGATGCTTCTTGACTCTCGCTGGCGACTAAATCCCATTTTTCCCGTTCAAAATCCCGAATTTGTTGGCGTAAATCTTCGAGCTGCTGCTCGATCCTAACTTTTTCTTCTGGTGCGATTGTGACTAAAGTGTTTCGCTTTCCCGCTAATTGTTTTTTTAAGCGTTGAATATTTTTATCGAGATTTTGTAATTCGCCAGCAGACATAGAGAAATAAGGTTAAATTACAGGGTTAATTTAATTATGATCTATCCATCTAGAAATGTCATTCCTTTGGCTGTCCCCCACTCCCCAACACCCAACCCCCTCACGGATCACAGAAAAAGCCTAGCTCAATCTGGAAATTTTGATTATGATCATTAAGTAATTGACCTTTATTTGTGATATAGATTCAAAGGAGAGACACGGTGTCCACAGAAGTCATCGAAAAGCGTTCCACAGCGACAATCCGTAAACCAGCACCGCGTTATCGCGTTTTACTCCACAATGACGACTTTAACTCGATGGAGTATGTGGTTCAGAGTTTAATGCAAACGATCGCCGGTATGACGCAACCCCAAGCAGTTGATATCATGATGGAAGCGCACACTAATGGTACGGCCTTGGTGATTACCTGCATTCAAGAACACGCGGAATTTTACTGTGAAACCTTGAAAAATAAAGGTTTAACCAGCAGCATCGAACCCGATGAATAAAAGATTACGGGTAATTGCCACTTACCCAGTCCCCCTGCGACTGGGAATTTTTATTTTGCTCTTACTTTTTCTCTGGTTGCCGATCGCACTTCCCCTCTATCACTTTTTTGCCACTAATGCTAATCTGGCCTCAATTTTGACCCTTTCTGTTCTCTATCTGGAATTTTTGGGGTTATCCCATTGGTGGGGACGGACAATTTATGGCGATGAGGGATTAGCCGATTATGGTTTGATTTGGCGAAGAAAAACGCTGATCGAGTTAATTAATGGGTTAGCGATCGGTTTATTTTTCACTTTCTCGCTTTTTCTGTCCCAAGCGTTCCTAGGTTGGTTAAATTTCTTACCTGCGAATCCCCCAATCAGCAAAATCATCTTGGAGGGGTTTTTAGTCGCTTTAGCGGTGGGTTTTGCCGAAGAATTGCTATTTCGGGGCTGGTTACTGGGAGAATTAGAAAAGGATTATCGTCCCGCTATCGCTCTAGTGATTAGTGCCTTAATTTTCGCTCTTGCTCACTTTATTAAACCTTTAGCCGAAATTATCCGCACTTTTCCCCAATTTCCTGCCTTAGTCTTGCTAGGATTGGTTCTCGGTTGGGCAAAACGCGCCTGTGGTGGTAGTTTGGGTAAAAGTATCGGTCTGCACGCGGGTTTAATCTGGGCATACTATATATTAAATGTGGGTCAGTTAATTAAATACACTGGTACTGTTCCCGATTGGTTAACTGGAATCGATAAAAATCCTTTAGCGGGAGTGATGGGTTTACTTTTCCTGACAATTCTCGCTATCTGGATCAGAAAAAAAGCAGTTTTGAGTGAACGATAGGGGATTAAATCAATTACTATAAAGGGGAAATTGCCCATGAGAGTTATAGCCGATGAATCGATTATTATCTTTTCTAGAATATCGCCCGCGTTTGCGTAATATCCTATCTTTTTGTTTCTCTGTTATCTTCATGCTGTTGATCGGTGTAGGCAAAGTCACAGCACAGGATTTAAATAATTCTACTCTGGATTTAGTTGCTAATATTTGGATGTTAACAGCCGGCTCTTTAGTATTCTTTATGAATGCGGGTTTTGCCCTGCTAGAAACGGGTTTTTGTCGTACTAATAACGCCACTAATGTCTTAGCTAAAAACCTAATTGTCTTCTGTGTTTCTGCCTTAGCTTATTGGATGTTTGGTTTCGGTTTAATGTTTGGCAATACATCAGCACTAGGAAATAGTTTCTCTGGTGGTACAGGATTTTTCTTGGAAATTCTAACCCCTAATAATGAATACAGTCAATTCCAAAAATTCTGGCCAGGTCGTTCAATTGCCACTTTATTTTTCTTTCAATTAACTTTTGCGGGAACTGCGGCGACCATTGTATCGGGAGCAGTGGCAGAAAGGGTTAAATTTTGGGCATTTTTGCTATTTAGTTTCTTTTTAGTCGCTTTTTCTTATTCTATTACAGGACATTGGATTTGGTCATCGGAAGGATGGTTATATAACTTATTTAAGTTTCGAGATTTTGCCGGTTCAACGGTGGTGCATTCGGTGGGAGGAATGGCCGGATTAGTGGGTGCTTGGTTACTAAAACCGAGAGATGGACGTTTTGGTTATAATCGTAAAACCGATAGTTATGAAGAAAAAGAAAGAGGAAATTTTGCTCCCCATCAGTTAGGATTTGCAACTCTTGGTTGTTTCATTCTTTGGTTAGGATGGTTTGGTTTTAATGGTGGTTCGGCAGTAAATTTGAATGATGTCCCCATGACAATTACTACCACGATGATTGCCGCTGCCACTGGGGGATTTTTGGCATTAATTTTTAATCCTTTAATTGGTCGCAAAGTCAGTTTATCCATAATTATTAATGGCATTTTGGGGGGATTAGTGGGGATTACGGCATCATCAGGTTATGTTAATATCAAATCAGCTATTATCATCGGTGGCATTAGTGGCATTATCGTCTTATTAGGAGAAGAATTTTTAGTTAAAACTAAAGTAATTGATGATCCAGTGGGAGCAATTTCAGTACATCTTTTTTGTGGTTTTTGGGGAACAATGGCGGTGGGTTTCTTTAGTACCAAAGATGCGGGAGAATTTGCCCTTGGATTAACACAGAATAGTCGCATATCTCAAGTTGCTTTTCAATTTTTTGGATGGGTTATAGTTATGGCATTTACGTTTATTTTTAGTTTAATTCTCTGGCTAATGATTGGCAATCTCCTCTACTATATGCAAGTAATTGTTTTACGTCAAAAGAACTCACCGGTTAACTTCTCTCCTGTTGTCAGGAGTCAATCCTTCAATGTTTCTGACCTATTCTCCCTATTTTGGTCACGGGGAAGGGAAGGAATCCGGGTATCATTATCCGATGAATTAAAGGGTAGTGATGGGGTATTTAGTGATTAAAAAATTAATGTTTATTCGATAAGTTTTTGGCAATCTGGATTATCTGGCAAAGCTCGCTCGATATCCAGTTTCCAGGCTTTGTCATTGTGCCAACGTTTTGCCCAAAATTGAGCTTCTTTAAAGTTATCAGAAGTTGCGGGGATTTGGCACAAAATTTCAAAACCACCTTCTCTATCCGGCACATTAGCCACAAAATTATTGGCAGCTAATCCTATTGCTTGCTGAATTAACATTAACTCATTTAATTGAGTCGCACACTTTTCAGAAAGCCGATTACCTTGTTTACTTTTCAAGTCTTGCAGTTGTTGAATAGTCCTGTTTAAGCTAATATTAAAATCTCGTTTAGTACAAATTTCTGGAATACTAGGTGAGGGTGTCACCATAACATCAGAATTCTTTTCAGGAGTCTTTAATGACAAGAAAGCAAATCCAAGAAAGCCTAATATTGCCAAGAAAGATAACACTTTAGTTAAATCAGCAGGAGAATTCTCCACATCAACTAATTTTTCTAATTCCTGTCTAACCCATTGAACATTAAATACCTCTTGATAAATTCGATTGGTCACTTCTAGATAATCATCATTTTTAATCACTAATGCTGCTTGCTGAAGTGCCAATTTTTCGGGTTTGTTATCAGCAAATACTCTACCCTGCAAAATATCTTGATAGGTCTCTAATCTTGACCTAACATTTGCATCAGGAGTTAAGAGACTGTTTTGTATTTTCTGGAGATGGGCTGCCGCTTTATTTTGTAACCAATTTTCTACAATATTCTTCTGAATTAATTGTTCAATTACTGGTTTTTCTTCTCCTTTCCGCAACTCATTTTTATTGTCGATTAGCAAACGAATAACTATTTCGGTTAACTGCAAGTTATCACCGGTCCAAGCAAGAGTTTCCTCAATTAAAGTTGCTCGTTGGGTTTCCTCAAATTCGGGCGTTAATTTTTCTTCAGCTAGTTGATATGCTTCCCTTTGACCTGCTATCTGTGCTTTTCGCTCGGTTGGGATTTGACTTAACTCTAAAGAAGGCTTTTCTGACTCATTAATATCTTGATTTTCACTCCAAGTTAAAGCTTCTTCTAAATCTTGATCAGAAAGAAGTTCCGTGGTACTAGCTACCAATTCCGCTTCCGGGTTAATCAGGATTTGTGGTAATTTGGTGGAGGCTAATAATTGCAATTCTTGACTGACGGTGATTTCTTCCCCGCGACCCCATTCTAATAAATCACTAGCTTGTTTTAATTCCCTAATAATAACCGGGGCGAGAGTACGATAGGAATGTTTAGGGTTAGCTAGTGCCGATTGGGCATTTTTAACTAAATATTGCCATTGTTGCTGTTCTGAAGCCAATTGAGACAGAGATAAAATTAATTCTTGTAATTGCTGACGGGAAGCGCTGGTTTCTTCCTGTTTGAACAGTTGTAACATCTGTTTGAGGCTATCTCTGGCGCTGATGGAGATAGAAGATGTTGCCGCAATAGCAGGGGTGGATTTTACTTGGCCCAGAAGATAGTTAAGATGGGCCTGTAATTCAGCAAAAGTCGGTTCACCGTTTTTAACGATAGCGTCAGCTTCCTCGGCCTGTAAACCGAAGGGATCCTGCAGCTTATCAATCAATATCTGAAGCAGATCATAACTTTTGAGGAACAAAGACTCTAATTTTTGATCCACTTCCAGGGGATTTTCTTTCAATATTGTGAAAGCATCCTCAAGACGGTGAGCAGTTTTTTGGATACTGCTATAGCCTAACATGGCCGCCCCTGCCTTGACGGAATGGGCGGCACGAAACATCTCGTTCATCTGTTCATGGTTGTTCACGAGATTGCCTAAGTCTAAAATCCCGTGTTCCAAAGTTTCTAGGTGTTCTTTTGCTTCTTCGATGAAATAGCCGAGAATTTTCTGATCGTTAGTGGAGTCCAAGGTATTATCCCCCTTATCACGATGCTATCTAGTCCTGGATTGGCCTAGTTTTTCATTAAATATATCAGTGACTCTTAAATCATTATAAATACATCAACAACTGCCTGTGAGCATCTCATGGAAAAATTAATGCGCTCCAGGGTTCGGGGTAGGGCTGATTCATTCTCCGAATCTAATTCTTTTTTTTGCTACCTTTAATGGCTTATGAGGTAAGCTAGGGAGCAGGGGAGTACAGGTTTTTGCTCTCATAGTAGGTTGATTCATGAATCAACCTACAAAGCACGACGTTTTGAAAAATTTTCAGATATGTATTTCCGAGAAATCGACTACAAACGTTGCTAGGTAAGGATTTGAGAGAATGACATTTGAAAGAATGAAACAGCCCTACCCGATCACCCCAAGGGCTGGCACTTTTTGAGGGTAAAAAAGTCCAAAAGTCTTATCCAACAAGGTTTTTAGATTTATTCAGCAAACGCTATATATTATTCTATCCGGTTCTTCGTTACTTGGTATGGTTCGATTGGGTGGCATAAATCGACTAAATCCTTATCTGGCAATAGATTTAATTGATTAGTTCGCTCTAGATCTAAAACAATTGACAAAAATCGCCAAATGTCTTTCTCTATAAGAGTTTCATTTCTTAATAATCCTGTACGTCGCATAAGACAAACCGAAGAACCTTCTATCAGTCCTCAATTTAATTGGCTCTTCCGAACTTGTCATGTAAAATTAAATAAAAAACAGACAATTATTGCTGACCAATAAAACAATAATTTATCTTTAAAAGCTCACTATGCTTGCAATACAGCAATTTATTGGTTAAAATATAAACAGCCAAGACC
>NZ_JBLZRT010000209.1:0-14344 GCF_048564745.1 Microcystis sp. | reverse complement strand
AGTTTGTGCCGCTTAAATAAAGAGGTTTTGATAACCAAATTAAAGCAGCTCTAAAGAGTTTTGAGTTAAAAGTTAAACTTCAAGTTTTCATTCAGGACGAATGTACTGGTTAACTAATTTTCCCAAAAAAATTAGTTAACCCATCATTATAACATATAATTAATTTGCAATAGTTCTAGTGTCGGATAGCTTGTTAACAAATCAGCATCACTATAACCAAGACGACGAGCTTCTACTAACACCCAAACTGGAATTCTTGTATTGGCAATGCAGGCTTGTCCGCCGCAAACTCTAGGGGTTTTCTCAATTCCCTGCCAATTACCACCAAGACTTTGAGCGAGTAACTGGATTACCTGCACTTTTTCCCTAGGTTTGAGGGCAAGAAGTTGCTCTTCTAACTGTTTGATGATCACAAGCTTAAATCCTCATACAGTTTTGGCCAATTATCCTTAATCATTTTACCAGAAAATTTGGGTTGAAAAACTCCCACTTTTAGTAGAGTGTAGGGTGCGTGTTTGCGGCTATCAATTCAGTCAAAAAACTAAAATTAACAATCCGCCGTAACGCATCACCTTTATCATTTGGTTTGTGTGTGTCTTTCTGGGACTTTAACCCTCCCTTATTTTGCTCTTTTGCCCTTTGCTCTTCTGTCTTTCCCGCCTAAGGGCGGCTCAATTTTTTTGAGAAAATTGAGGTAGTGTTAAATTGATCGCCACAATCTCTACATTGACGTTTTGGTTTACCATTATCTGTAGAATAATTTTTGCTGAAGTTTGCGAATCTTTTGTCAGAAGAAAAGGTTCTAAATCTTTTAAAATGCCTCTTAGCTGACAGTTTAGTCGAATAAATCTACATTTCATAGCCAAATTTATTGGCATCTACTTCTTGTAAATTAATATCGATTAAACCGTATTCTGACCAGCGTTGGGAAACCTTGACCGCCATGGCCGGATCCGACTCCAAAGGTTCCCCCCATTCGTGGTCAGTTTCGGGATACATTTTTGTCGTGGCATCAATTCCCATTCTTCCCCCCAAACCGACCTTTTCGCTGGCAAAATCGAGGCTATCAAAGGGGGTTTCCGGGAGAATAAACACATCGCGAACCGGATCCACTTTAGAACTAATTGCCCAAACCACTTGCCGGGGGTCGCGAATATTAATCTCCTTATCGACGACGATGACAAATTTAGTATAGGTGAACTGGGGTAAGGCACTCCAAAAAGCTAAGGCCGCTCGCCGCGCTTGTCCGGGATAGGCCTTATCAATGGAGATAATCGCCGCTTTATAGCTTAAAGCTTCCATCGGTAGGAAAAAATCCCTGATTTCCGACACCTGTTGCCGTAAAATCGGTGTATAAATACGATTAAGAGCGATAGCCATCATCGCTTCTTCCTTGGGAGGACGACCGCTAAAAGTGGTTAAATAAATGGGGTCGCGACGGTGGGTCATGCAGTGGAAATGAATCAGGGGTGAATCTTCCACACCGCCATAGTAACCCATGTGATCACCAAAGGGTCCATCTGGCAATACCTCTCCGGGGGTAATTGTTCCTTCGAGGACGATTTCTGAGTCGGCCGGCACTTCTAAATCGAGGGTTTTACACTTGGCTAACTGTACCCCAGAACCGCCGTACAATCCCGCAAACAGCCATTCTGACAGATCTACGGGGATAGGAGTGGCGGCGGCCATGATAATTAGAGGATCAACCCCCAAAGCGATGGCTATTTCTAATTTTTTGCCCATTTGCGCCGCTTTTCGCAGGTGACGCGCCCCACCGCGCACGGATAACCAGTGAACGGTCATGGTATTGTGAGACTGTAGCTGTAAGCGATAGACACCGACGTTAGGGGTTCCCGTTTCGCAATCTTTGGTAATTACTAGCCCTAGGGTGATAATCTGGCCTGCATCGCCAGAATAGGGGCGAATCATCGGAATTTTCTTTAAATCTACTTCATTCCCTTCTAAAATCACCTGTTGACAGGGAGGGAAAAAGTTACGGCTGGGTTTGGCTTTCAGGACATCAAACAACACTTTACCAAAATCGATCGCTTGGGAGAGTTTTTTCGGCGGTTTCGGTTGTTGCAAGAGGGCGAGTTTTTTGCCTAAATCTTCCAATTCTTCGGGTTTATTCAGGTTCATCGCCCAACAGATGCGTTCTACCGTTCCCATCAGGTTAATAGCGACGGGAAACTCTGCTCCTTGCACGTTTTCAAACAGTAGGGCCGGCCCCCCCACCTGTAGCATCCGATTAGCGATCTCGGCAATTTCTAAATCGGCAGAGACCGATGCACTAATGCGGCGTAATTGGCCACGATCTTCTAAAAGCTTAATAAATCCTCGTAAGTCTCTAGCCATGATGAAGAAATGTAAATAAATCCCTGTCTCTATTATCTCTTAGGGTGGCAGTTTCGGTGGGGGATAGTCACCGGTTTGAGAGTTGGCGGCGATTCTCGTCTAGAATTAAGTAAAAAAATCCCTATCTTGCCAGCTTTATTCCTACCCCTAAGTTTATGCTTATTCAGCCCAGAGGTCAACATGATTAAGGATATTGAAATTAGTAATTTTAGATGTTTTGAGCATACCAAAATTGAAGGTTTTGAGCGAGTTAATTTAATTGGCGGTAAAAACAATTCAGGTAAAACTGCCCTGTTAGAGGCAATATTTTTGTATAGTTATCCCTATCCAAATACTATTCATCCCTACATCAGAGGAATCATTCGTAGGCAATCTTTAGCAGTTGTTCGGGCTGTTCCCAAAAATGCTTGGGATGATTTATTATTCAATCTTGATAGAAAAAATATTATTGAGTTAAAAGGCTCCCAATCTAACCAAGGAGATAAATTGGTAAAAATATCGATTTCTGGTTCTCTTAAAGATAGTGTTCTAGGCATCTCTGAAGACTTACAAAAATTATACGATTTTATCGCTAAAAATAAATCAGTTATTTCCATCTTAAATATTCACACAAGTTTTGACCATGATCATGACTCAAATGATGGTCAACTGAACTATTTTTTAATTGCTAGTTCTGAGGGAATACTCGCTTTACCTAATCCAGGTGATGAGGAACCAGTAATCATTGCTGCATCTGTCAATAAATCTTTGGAAGAATTGAGCGAGTCCTATACTAAAATAGTTTTTAATCAACAGGAAGAAGAAGTGCTAAAAGCTCTACAAATTCTCGATCCTTCTATTGAGAAAATAGAAAGTTTTTTTCTGGGCGAACCAAATCTATATCTGAAAAGAAAAGAGACAAAACGCTTACCTATATCTCTGTTTGGTGAAGCCATTAATCGTCTGATAGAGATGATTTTTGCTCTGCTGCTTAATCCGCAAAAAATTATTTTTATCGATGAAATAGAAAATGGTCTTCACTATACTGCTTACCCAGATATTTGGAAAACTTTATTCCGATTAGCTATCGAACTAGATAGCCAAATTTTTGCCACAACCCATAGTTTAGAGATGATCCAAGCTTTTGCCGATGTGGGGTTAGAATATTATCCAGAACAGGGGGCCTATTTTGAACTAGCAAGGAGTCCCAGAACTGATAAAATTATTGGTATTAAAAGACAATTAAGCACTTTAGAGTACGCCTTAAAACATGGCAATGAGGTGAGAGGTGAGTAACTTATTAATCGTCGAGAGCAAGAATGATAAAATTTTTATCGAAGCCCTAGTAAAATACTTAAATATTAACAAAATTCAGTTAGATAAACCGATTTGCTTTGAGGAAGATGACTATAAATGTTTACAGGGTTTAGATCAAGCTAAATTAACCAGCACTTTCGATGAAATTAAGGCGACTCTTGGTAAAAAAGCTATCCCTAAAGTTGGTATTATTATCGATCAAGATTCTGATACTAAGACAGAGCGACTAAATTGGCTTAACGATTGTCTGAAAAAGGTGTATCCAGAAGCGGAAGATATTAGGAAAACCAGTCAGCTTTATAGATTGACAACAATAGAAGATCAAATCACAGAATTTGCTTGTTATTTTACCAATGTGGAAGGACAAGGAGAACTAGAAACAGTTCTCAAGAAGATTAAAAGTCAAGATTCCACCTATGCGGATTGTTTAGAAGACTGGAGAAATTGTTTAAACAAGCAAGAAAAATCGATTAAAGACAAAGATTTTGATAAGTTTTGGATTAGTAACTATTTACGATTTGATACCTGTTCCACAGAAGACAAAAAACAAGCTGGCAGGAAATGCAGTATGAATGGATTTGATTATGTTATGAAAAACAAACGTCATATTTGGAACTTTGAGCATGAGGTATTAAATGAACTCAAAGAATTTTTACAACTATTTGCTATCTAATCAAAAATCCCCCTAGAAATCTAGAGGGATCGAGGGATATATGGAGGGCAATTTAGAAGTAAATTGTACCACCCCAACGCTCGTCTAGACGGGGAGCAACCAACATATAAGCGGCGACGTTATACACATCATCTTCGGTCAGATTGCGTAATTCTGGGAAGATATCGGGACGGCTAACATTGGGATGAAATTCGCTGAGATCATCTTCACCATCGTAACTGGTGGGATGTTCTAGATAATCAATCAATGCTAACAGATTATCTCTGGGAGGTTCCGCTTTTGCCAGATCGGCCAGACCCAAACTGACGTTATTATTAGTTTTGGTTTTACCTTGCAGGTGGCACTTAGTACAATTGGCGACAAAAAGTTTCTGTCCTTCCGTCGCTTGTTCAGAAGTCAAAGTCACCGATTCCCCTGCATCATTGAGGGTGATGGTGAGGGTTTTTTCATTGAGTTCTAAGGCACTAGCGCCGTTAAGATTGAATTGTAATACAAAAAAGACTACAGCGATCGCTGCCACAATCAAACGTTTGATCATTGTTCTCCTACTCGCAATTGTTCCAAGAAAGGGAATTTTAAGGTGACTAAAAAATTTTCTCCTCTGGGAGGGTATCGATCGATTCTAAGTGATCACGGACACCGAGAAGATCGCAGTTGGGAATAAAGTCAAGGGGACGTTTCCGTTTTCGAGGTGGTTACTCCTGAGCGTTGGGATAAAATCAGTGAGATAATTGCTTTAGCATCTTCTAGGGCGAGATTAGTCTGCCGATCTTTATAGGAGATGCCTAATTGGTCGCAAAGTGACAACACAGATTCATCGGCCAGATCGTACTCTGCCGCAATATCAGCGATCGATAGATCAGCAAACCCCATAGTCTAACGCACCCACCAAGGATAGAGAATACTTATTAGTTACCATAATTATCATGCCATTGCTGGGGACATTCTTGACAGTGATCAGTTATCAGTGATCAGTGATCACTGATCAGTTGTGAGTTTTCAGTTTACTGATCACTGAAAAAAGCTCCCATCAGCCCACTTCCCCATCACCCCACACCCGTTCGGCTGAGCTCACGGCCGAAGCCCACACCCCAGACCCCACACCCGTTCGGCTGAGCTCACGGCCGAAGCCCACACCCCACACCCTACACCCCACACCCTACACCCCACACCCTACACCCCATCACCCCACACCCCCAAAATTCCCTAATTTTCCCGACTTTTGCCTTTTTATTCCCTAAGATAGAGACTCGTGTAAACAAATTTAATTAAAATCGCAAAAAACCTGAAAAAATACTAAAATGTGATTAAGAATGTTATTTTTAGCGTTGTAAGGCTAAATCTTTCTCGATAACATTGTAATCATACCTCCACACTCTTTTGTACAAAGGACTGCACCTTTGTTAACTTATGGATATACAACTGATCAACATCGGCTTCGGTAATATTGTTTCCGCTAATCGGGTTATCGCCATCGTTAGCCCAGAATCGGCTCCTATAAAACGCATCATCAGTGATGCTCGGGATAAAGGCTGTTTAATCGATGCTACCTACGGAAGACGGACTCGTGCGGTGATCATCACCGATTCTAGTCATGTGGTGCTGTCGGCCATTCAACCGGAAACCGTGGCTCACCGTTTCGTGGTCAACAAGGAAGCGCCTGTTAATAGTAGCAACTAAGTTATTAACCCCATGCAACCCGGTCAATTAATTGTCATTACCGGCCCTAGCGGTGTGGGCAAGGGTACGCTAGTCCGGCATTTACTAACTCGTTTCCCTAACCTCTACCTGTCCGTATCCGCCACTACGCGCCCACCTCGACCGGGTGAAATTGAGGGGGAAGACTACTATTTTCTCGACCGTCCCAGTTTCGAGGAGAAAATGGCAGCCGGAGAATTTCTCGAATCGGCCGAATACGCGGGCAACTACTATGGGACACCCCAATCAGCGATCGCCGCTCAATTAGCGGCAGGCCAGACCGTAATTCTAGAAATCGAATTAGAGGGAGCCAGACAGGTCTGTGAAAGCTTCCCCGAAGCGAGGAGAATCTTTATCCTACCCCCCAGTTTCGAGGAATTAGAACGTCGTTTGCGCGGCCGGGGCAAAGATGCCGAAACGGCGATCGCCCGTCGTCTGGAACGCGCCCAAGAAGAATTAGCCGCCAGCGAGGAATTCCCCTATCAAATCGTCAACGATGACCTAGAAACCGCCCTAGATGCCATCGAGAAGATTATTTTTAGCCGTTAGCTGTTGGGGTTTAGGTGTTGGGGTTTTAGGGGTTTTAGGGTTTTAGGGTTTTAGTTGAAATTTCCCACTTCCCCACTTCCCCACCCCCCAATTCATAATTCATAATTCATAATTCCCACTTCCCCTATCCCCTAATCCTTATCCCCCATTCCCTAAGTTACAATCAAAAGACTAACCGCAGCAGCAAGACAAGAAAGCGCAATGATTCCTACCGTTATTGAAACCACAGGCCGGGGCGAACGCGCCTTCGATATCTACTCCCGACTACTCCGGGAAAGAATCGTCTTTTTGGGACAAGAAGTAACCAGCGACCTGGCTAACCTAATCGTCGCCCAATTACTCTTTCTAGAAGCAGAAGACCCTGAAAAAGATATTTACTTGTATATCAACTCTCCCGGGGGTTCCGTTTCGGCCGGATTAGGGATTTTTGACACCATGAATCAAATCCGTCCCGATGTCAGCACCATTTGTATTGGTTTAGCCGCCAGTATGGGGGCTTTTCTCCTCAGTGCCGGCAAACCGGGCAAAAGAATGAGCCTACCCAACTCGCGGATCATGATTCACCAACCCCTCGGCGGCGCCCAAGGTCAGGCCACCGATATCGAAATTCAGGCCAAAGAAATTCTCTATCTCAAACAATTACTTAATCAACACCTAGCTAGTCATACTGGTAAACCTCTCGACCTCATCGCCGAGGATACGGAAAGGGATTTCTTTATGTCCGCCGAAGAGGCTCTAGACTATGGTTTAATCGATCAAGTCATCGATCGCAGTCCTTCCGCTTCTAACCCTCCCAGTAAATAGTTATGATTGGGTAGGCCCTGTCTGCCCAGATTTTGTTGACACTCCCCGAAGCGCTCATGCGAGGGATTCTTGGTTCATTGACTTAAGTTGTCTTAGCAGGTATGTTTCCTCTACTTTAATACTATTGTGACAATTGCGACTTAATCCGTCTTAATCCGTCGATAGAATTTAGCCGTTAGTCGTCGGTCGTCAGGAAATGGGGAAATGGGGAATTCAACTAAAACCCTAAAACCCCAAAACCCAACACCTTCTAACTGATAACTGATAACTGATAACTGACCCCCCATCTCCTCGCTTATGCAGAATTTAGACGAAAATAGCCTCGATTACGCCGTTAGTAAACCGGATTTAGCCGAACAAAGACAGGAATTTCGGGGACTTAGTAATAAAGTTTATTTTAATTTCGGTGGTCAGGGAACCTTGCCCAAGGCCGGATTAGAAGCGATTATCGATGCCCATAATTTTCTCCAACAACAGGGGCCGTTTTCAGGACGGGTAAACGATTGGATTACCAAAAAAACGGAACTTCTCAGACAAGAAATGGCGCAAGAATTGGGAATTAGCCCCAGCACTCTCTCTATCACCGAGGATGTCACTGTAGGCTGTAATATCGCCCTCTGGGGGGTTGATTGGCAAGCGGGGGAACATATTTTACTAACCGATTGTGAACACCCCGGAATTATCGCCACAGTTCGGGAAATTGCCCGTCGTTATCATCTGGAAATCTCCACTTGTCCTATTCGGGAAACTTTAAACGGCGGCAACCCGATAGAAGTGATTTCCGCTCATTTACGTCCCAAAACTAGGGTTTTGGTGGTCAGTCATGTTCTCTGGAATACTGGACAGGTTTTACCCCTCAAGGAAATCTCGCAACTTTGTCATGATAATTCTGTCACCGAAAAACCCGTTTTAGTGGTGGTGGATGCTGCCCAATCCGTGGGTTGTTTGCCCTTGGATTTAAGCGCCACTGCCGCCGATTGTTATGCTTTTACGGGTCATAAATGGTGGTGTGGACCGGCCGGTGTGGGAGGATTGTATATTCGTCCCGAAATTTTTCCCAGTTTACAGCCCACTTTTATCGGTTGGCGAGGTATTGAAACAGATAAGCAAGGACAGCCTATCGGTTGGAAACCCGATGCTAGACGCTTTGAAGTGGCCACTTCTGCCTATCCTCAATTTGAGGGTTTAAGGGCAACTATTGCGGTACATAACGCCTGGGGTGATGGGGGACAAAGATACGAAAAAATCTGTCAATTAGCGGCCTATCTCTGGGGAGAATTAAACACAATTAAAGGGGTGAAATGTTTAAAAAATTCTCCGCCAGAATCCGGTTTAGTTTCCTTTCAAATTGACTCGGCCATCAGCCCACAAAATTTAGTGCAACAGCTAGAAAAACAAGGGTTTTTACTGCGAACTCTCCTCGATCCCCTCTCGGTGCGTGCCTGTGTTCATTATTTCACTTTGCCCTCAGAAATCGAGCAGTTAGTAGCAGCTATCAAAAAGTTAGTTTAAACTGCGTCGGGGATATTTTTATCCCTCGGCCATTAAGCGTAATAATTCGTCGGTAGATAACTTGCCGCTGGCGTCGGTTCCCTCCAATAAACTATCGGCAAGATCGCGTTTATGGTGGTGCAGATCGACAATTTTTTCCTCGATCGTATCCTTGGCCACTAAGCGATAAATCGTCACCGGACGTTTTTGGCCGATGCGGTGAGCGCGATCGGAGGCCTGATCCTCCACTGCGGGATTCCACCAGGGATCAAGATGGATAACATAATCGGCTGCGGTGAGATTTAATCCTGTCCCCCCGGCTTTTAAACTAATTAAAAATACGTCCCCTTCCCCTGCTTGAAACGCTTTCACCTGTTTCTGCCGATCGCTGGCTGGGGTACTACCATCGAGGTATTGATATTTTATCTGCCGTTGCTCGAGATAACTGCGGATAATTGCTAAATGATCGACAAATTGACTAAATACCAACGCTTTATGCTGATTATCTAATAACTCATCCAGAATTTCCCCGAAACGAGATAATTTCGAGCCGGCTAAATCCAAATCTGGAGCCACTAACTGCGGGTGACAGCAGGCCCGGCGTAATTTCATGATCTCTGCCAGTACCTGGAGATGTTTTGCCCCGGCGGTACTGTCACTCTCGCTTAATTTCTCCAAAGCGCGCCGCCGTAAGGCCTCGTAAAACGCCTTCTCCTCGCTGCTTAACTCGATCGGGACTAAAATCTCGGTACGGGGCGGTAATTCCGCCAGAACTTGGTTTTTTGTGCGCCGGAGAAGGAAAGGCCGCACCAGTTTTTTTAACTGTTCGCGAGCGGTTTTATCGCCGTATTTTTCGATCGGGGTGGCGAAACGGCGATCAAAACTTTCCAAAGACCCCAACAATCCGGGGTTAATAAAACGGAAAAGATTCCATAATTCCCCTAAATGATTCTCGATCGGTGTTCCTGTGGTGATTAGTTTAAAATCCCCCCGCAGATTCATGGCTGCTTTTGATCGCTTGGTGGAGAAATTCTTAATCGCTTGGGCCTCATCGAGAACGATTGTCCGCCATTCCACCCCGGCCAACATGGTGGCCACTTCTTCCTGCTGTAATAACCCATAGCTACAGACCAACAGATCAAAAGGTTGCAGTCGATCAAGTAGCGCTTGCCGATCGCCTGTTCCCAATTGGATGATATTTAAGGTGGGTGCGAACCTTTCCGCCTCACTAATCCAGTTCAAACATACTGAAGTAGGAGCGATCGCTAAAGTCGGTCCCTCGGAGGCGCGGGTTAGGATCACTGCCAGAGCTTGTAAAGTTTTCCCTAATCCCATATCATCGGCCAAACAGGCCCCGGCCCCCCACCGGGCCAGTCTAGCTAACCAGCGAAAGCCTTCCAGTTGATAGTCGCGCAATTCTGCCTGTAGAGTTGAGGGGACTTCTGGGGTAAAATCCTGACTCTCCTGAAAGCGTTGTAAATTATCGCGCCAACGTTTATCGGCCTTGAGTTGTCCCACTTCCTCGGTGAGTTCCGAGAGCATCGGGGCAGCGAAGGGATGAAACCGCAAACCGTCGCCGGACTTTTCCGAGAAAGCACGCATTTCCTGTAACCGTTCCCGAAATGCCTCGGTTAGGGCGAGAAATTGACCATCTCCGAGGGGAATAAACCGCCCCGGCGATCCCTCTAGCAGTTTCATCAACTCCTGCATACTCAGGACTGATTTCTCCTCTAGGTGCAGTTCCCCACTGACGGCAAACCAATCCCGTTGACTGTGGATATTTAGGTGTAGGTCTTGTAATCGAAGCTGACGCGTCACCCGCCATTTTTCCCCTTCCGGCCATTCCACAAGGACACTATCGCTTAATTCCCGCAATTCCAGCAGTAGATCTAGACAATCCTCTGGATTTTCTAGCCGCCATTCCCCGTTTTCTTCCTCAAAACTGATCAGGATCGGACAAGAATCGATCGCTGTTTGGGCCAGTTTTTTCTCTAGGGCCAGATCCCTAGTTGTTTGCAGCCGTTCCCCCTCGATCTCGGCGATTACTGTTTCTCCCCCTTTTCCGGGCTGGAAGTAGGGACCGGCTGCCCCAAAAGGACGGCTGAGAACCGCCACTTTTAGACCCTCTCCGGCCGGCAAGAGATGAATCCGGGGTTGACTATCGGCTGCCACTGACCGGGCTGCTTTTCCTCCGCCGATATCGGAATGTACTGTCACTATCCCGGACAGGGAATTGATCGCGGCCAGGACTTTTTCCCGGCCTTTGTCGGGGACTTCTAGGCGGTTGCTTTTGCCGATAATGTCGGCGATGCTTCGGTGTTCCGGCTTGACTTCGATTACCTTAACGCGAGTGGGGGTTTCTTTCCAAATCAGCACTTCTTGGCGATCGCTGAGATCGGGCAGTAAAGAGAGGATTAATTTACCCGATTTTTCCTTTCTTACTCGCAATTCTGGTTCTCCGGCGACGATTTCTACCCGCGTTCTGGGGGAATCTTCCCAAAACACCAGGGGATGACCGATCAGTTCGATAATGGCCCGGTACTCAAAGTGATACTCGTTCTGGCCATAGTAACTGGATTCCACGAAGATATGGGCGCAAATTTTCAGGTCTTGCGGGGTTAAATAGTCAATTTCCCCGGTTTTTCGCAGACGTTTCAGGGAGACGGGACGGCCACGACTCCAATTACCCCGCGCGTCGAGTTTCTGTTCTTTTGGTTGCAGGAAATAATCCTCGGAATGGATAGTGATAAACCAAGCAAGGCGGACGACGGGGTTAGATTTACCCGGGGTTGGTGTTGGCGCACACAGATTAGTCAAGGCATTCAGGCACAGTTGCCAAGCTTCTTGGGGTTCGATCGCATCCACCAGGGGGGAAGGGAGATGCTGGTTTTTAAGCACCTCCGCTTCCGGCGCTCGATCGAGTCGGGACAGTAGGGCCCCGGTTTCTAGGGCTAACCAATGGTAGCCGGCCGCCTTGGCATCTTTGTAGAGGGGCAAGAGTAGGCGGGGCAGATGTTTTTTAGCGATGCTGCTACTCATCCAGTAGAGACAGATACTACAGATAAGAGTCTCTAGACCCTGGCCGATTTGGTAGGGATTGATCGTCGCGTCGATGATTGCGTCTTTGGCCTGCATATCTCCCTGACGGGCAGCGATGATTTTTTCCAGACGGGCATAGATAGGGCGGAAAGGATGATCGTTTTGACGCGTCACCCAATTGGTATAGCTGGCGGCTTCGGCGAGACGTTCGGGGGTTCCTTCTTTGAGGAGGGCGAAAATAAAGGAGAAGCCGCTAATCGAAGAAAAATAGATTTTTTGTTTTCCTTTGGCTTTTTTTAGGGCTTTAAGGGCGAGGGTATATTCTTGGATCGCTTTGCTGTTTTCCCCGCCTAGAAAGGCAATCCAACCCCTTATCGCCCCGATTGCTGCTGCTTGGCTTTCCGGGAAGGGGCGATCGAGATACCGACGCACTTTATCGTATTGTCCTCGGATGATCGCCTGTTCAAGCCACAAATGGGCTTCGGAAACACTGGTCTGGTCTTGACAGAGTTCTTCTAGGAGGGAAAAAGCCCCATTGGCGCGAGTCATTTTTTCAAAAGCCTTGACAAGAATGCTATTTAGTGCTAAGGCTTGAAATTTGGTCGGTTGCGTCCGTAACCAATCCCCATCGAAGGGGTTATCGTAGATGAGGATGAGAAGGTCTTCTAGGCTGGTTTTTGAGGAGGAATAGCTGGTTTTCTGATAATCGGCGATTTGTTGTTCGATCGAGTCGAAATCCTGACTATAGATGGCCAGACGGATTTCTCGGATTAATTGCTCTTTTCCCTGAAAAACTAGGCTTTCATCCCAACGAGTCCGGGGTTGCGGCAGTTTGTCCTTGATAATCTCGGCAAAACGCTTGAATTCTCCTTTACTAACGCTATCACGGCTGGCAATCTCGACGAGGAGGGGATGACAGCGCGGCCCGTAGCCTTTGTCCTGGGTGATTACTTCCGCTTCTAGGAGGCGATCTAAATGGGATTTCAGGGTTTGGCCGTTAAATCGCCGGTTTTTCTCGTCGCGGTAAGGGGTTTCATTTAAACAGTCTAGAAAAGTGGTGCGGGCGATCGGTTCATAGATTAGGGAAAAAAAACGGACGATCACCTGATCGAGTGCCGATAATTGTTGGTAGCGTTCGATGAGTTGGCGGCGGAGTTGCTCGATATCTTGCATATTCGGTTATATTCGCTGATAATCCTAATCTTTTTGCGGGGATATGACTGCAATTTATGGACGGGTTTCCAAAAAAGGTTCGATATCGATCGGGAACCAATCCCCGTCTAATACCTGTTCGAGAGTGAATATAAACTCTAGGGGAATCGCATTTTTATCGACGATTCTGGCGTTAATCAGGGATTTTCTAGCGGTTAAATAGGCTTTTTCCCAAGAATCGCGGGCATGGTTGACGAGGGTGGCACTATCTATTTTTTGTTC
Source organism: Microcystis sp. (assembly GCF_048564745.1). NCBI lineage: Bacteria > Bacillati > Cyanobacteriota > Cyanophyceae > Chroococcales > Microcystaceae > Microcystis > Microcystis sp. The sequence continues at coordinate 1,005 of NZ_JBLZRT010000209.1, read as the reverse complement.
TAATTGCGATCGGAAAGCCGCGATCTCCACTATCCAGTGACGGGCATTCCGTTCTTTTTCCGATTCCCAATAGGATAGTTTGAGCAAGTGTTCGATTAAAACGGTTAATAAACTCGTTATTGCCTGTCTCTCGCTTTTTCCCATGCACTCCACTTCCTCGATCAGGTTTTCCCAGTCCACCAGGTCAAACTCTTTTCGCTTTAACAGTTCGGCGGTTTTTTCCGTCCAGAGAACAAAATCTTCCTCGTAGAGAGCGGTCATAATAGATTTATCTTCCCGACCGGGAGCGCGGGGTAATGGCTCGATTATAACGCTCGATCGCTATCCTCGATCAGCTTCTAGTGCGGGGAATTTTTGTCAAGTTAGAGATTTATCCCCTAGCACAAGTTGTTCTTTTTGTCAAGAAAACTTTTTCTTTTTAACAAAAGTACACAAACATTTTGAGCAACCTTATTGGCGATGTTATTTTGGGACTACAAGGGAAAGATAACCTCACTGCTAGAATTATAATCTTCAGACAAATAACCTCAGAGCATAAATTATGACCTTTACACCAGCTATTGATCCAGATATTGAATACCCCGATAGTGACGGTAAATCCATGGCCGATAATACCGAACAATATGAATGGATCGTTAAAATCAAAGAAAATCTTGAGATTCTCTTTGCTAATTCTCCTAACGTTTTTATTGCGGGGGATCTCCTCTGGTATCCCGTCCAAGATAAGAAAATTACTGGACCGGTTGCTCCCGATGTTATGGTAGTATTTGGTCGTCCGAAAGGAAGAAGGGGTTCCTATAAACAATGGCAAGAAGATAATATCGCTCCTCAAGTGGTTTTTGAAATTCTCTCCCCTTCTAATAGTTTAGAAGAAATGGAGCGAAAACTACTGTTTTATCAACGTTATGGAGTGGAAGAATACTATCTCTATGATCCAGATTCTCATAGTTTTCAAGGATGGTGGAGACAGGAAGGAATATTAAGTTCTATACCTGAGATTAAGGG